>JACMOG010000003.1 GCA_014378125.1 Vitreoscilla sp.
AGCTCAGTTTCAACGTAGTATCAACGTAGTTTCAAGGTCGACAGTCCGACCAGCACCAGCATCATCGTGATAATCCAGAAGCGCACGACGACCTGGGTCTCTTTCCAGCCTTTTTGTTCAAAGTGGTGGTGCAGCGGCGCCATCTTCAGGATGCGGCGGCCTTCGCCATACTTGCGCTTCGTGTACTTGAAGTAGCCCACCTGGGCCATCACCGACAGCGCCTCGGCCACGAACACGCCGCCCATGATGCCGAGCACGATCTCCTGGCGCGTGATCACGGCCACGGTGCCCAGCGCGCCGCCCAGCGCCAGCGCGCCCACGTCGCCCATGAACACCTGCGCGGGATGCGCGTTGAACCAGAGGAAGGCGAGGCCCGCCCCGGCGATGGCGGAGCAGAAGATCAGCACCCCGCCAGCCCCCGGTATGTACGGGAACAGCAGGTACTTGGAGTACACCGCGTTGCCCACGATGTAGGCGAACAGGCCCAGCGCGCCGGCCACCAGCACCACCGGCATGATGGCCAGGCCGACGAGGCCGTCGGTGAGGTTGACCGCGTTGCTCGCGCCGACGATCACGAAGTAGGTCATCGCGATGAAGCCGAACACGCCCAGCGGATAGCTCACTGTCTTGAAGAACGGCAGCATCAGGTCGGCCTTGGGCGGCAGGTCGTTGGCGAAGCCGCTGGTGACCCAGCGCATGAACAGCTCCAGCACCCGCAGGTTCGACGTCTCCGACACGCTGAAGGCCAGGTAGATCGCCGCGATCAGCCCGATCAGGGACTGCCACATGTATTTCTCCCCGGACGGCATGCCTTCCGGGTTCTTCTGCACCACCTTGCGCCAGTCGTCCGACCAGCCGATGGCGCCGAAGCCGAAGGTGACCAGCATCACGATCCAGACGAAGCGGTTGCTCCAGTCGCTCCACAGCAGCGTGGCGATGGCGATGCCGATCAGCACCAGCACGCCGCCCATGGTGGGCGTGCCCTGCTTGACGATGTGCGACTGCACGCCGTACTCGCGGATCGGCTGGCCGATCTTCAGCTCGGTCAGGCGGCGGATGACCCAGGGTCCGAAGAACAGGCCGATGAGCAGCGCCGTCATGGCGGCCATCACCGCGCGGAACGTGTGGTACTGGAACACGCGCAGGAAGCCGAAGTTCTGCGGGTAGTGTTCTTGCAGCCAGGAGGCGAGGCTAAGCAGCATGGCCGGCTCCTTCGTCGTTGTCGTCGTGCGCGGCCAGCAGCGCCACCGCGCGCTCCATGCCCATGAAGCGCGAGCCCTTGGCCAGCACCGACGCGAACGCCGGCTCGGCGGCCGCCGTGTCGCCGAGCTCGGCCAGCAGCGCGGGGGTATCCGCGAAGTGGCGCGCTCCGTCGCCGTAGGCGCTGGCGGCGTGCGCGCACAGCGCACCGGCAGTCCAGAAGTGATCGATGCCGCGCGCCTTCGCGTACCCGCCGATCTCCTCATGGAAGGCCGGGCCCTGGTCGCCCACCTCGCCCATGTCGCCCAACAGCAGCCAGCGCGGCGACGGCAGCCCGGCCAGCACGTCGATGGCGGCGCGCACGGAGTCGGGGTTCGCGTTGTAGGTGTCGTCCACCAGAGGGATCGCGCGGCCGGCGCGCGTCAGCGACTTCAGCTGCGAGCGGCCCTTGACCGGCGCGAACGACTCCAGGCCCTTGACCACCGCGGCCAGCGGCACGCCCGCGGCGAGCGCCGCGGCCGTGGCGGCGAGCGCGTTGCGCACGTTGTGCCGGCCGGCCACCGGCAGCGTCATCTTCGCGTGGCCTTCGGGCGTGGTCATCTCCACCTGCCAGGCCGTGTCGATCCAGCGGGCGCGGGCCGAGATCTCGGCGCTCGGCCACTCGCCGTCGGACTCGTCGGCCAGCGCGAAGCGCAGGCAGCGGCGCTTGCCGGCCTGGGCCTGCCAGAGGTCGGCGTATTCGTCATCGCACGGGAACACGGCCACGCCGTCGCCGGGCAACGCCTCCAGCGCGGCGCCGTTCTCGCGCGCCACGGCCTCGACGGTGCCCATGAATTCCTGGTGCTCGCGCTGCGCGTTGTTGACGAGGGCCACCGTGGCCTGCGCGATGCGCGCCAGCACGGCGATCTCGCCCGGGTGGTTCATGCCCAGCTCGATGACGGCGGCGCGATGCGTGGCCCGCAGCTGCAGCACCGTCAGCGGCACGCCGATGTGGTTGTTCAGGTTGCCGGCCGTCGCGTGCGAGCGCTCGCCGTACTGGGCGCGCAGGATGGACGCGATCATCTGCGTGACGGTGGTCTTGCCGTTGCTGCCGGTGACCGCGATGGCCTGGCCGAACCAGCGGCGGCGCCATCCGGAGGCCAGTTGCTGCAGCGCCTCCAGCGAGTCGCCCACCACCAGGCCGTCGAGGCCCGCCTCGGCCACGCCGTGCGTGCCGATGGCCACCGCGGCGCCGGCGGCGCGCGCCTGCGGCAAAAAGTCGTGCGCGTCGAAGTTCTCGCCCTTCAGCGCCACGAACAGGTCGCCCGCGCGCAGCGTGCGCGTGTCGGTGTGCACGCGCTCGAACGCACGCGCGCCGTCGCCGACAAGTGCCGAGCCCGGCACCATCGCGACCGCTTCCGCGAGCGTCATCATCGAGCTCATGCGTTGCCGCCCCGCTTCTTCAGGCCGGCCAACGCCTCGTCCACGTCGGAGAACGGCTGGCGCACGCCCATGACTTCCTGGTAGTCCTCGTGGCCCTTGCCGGCGATCAGCACCACGTCGTTGGCGCCGGCCTCGGCCAGCACCTTGGCGATGGCCTCGCGGCGATCGACGATCTTCACCACCGGGTTGCCGTCGAACGCGCCGTCGGCCACCTGGTTGACGATCTTCCCGGGATCTTCGGTGCGCGGGTTGTCGCTCGTGACGACCAGGGAGACGGCCAGGCGCGCGGCGATCTCGCCCATCAGCGGGCGCTTGGTGGCGTCGCGGTCGCCACCGCAGCCGAACACGCAGTGCAGCTGGCCGCCGCGCGCGATGGCCAGCGGGCGCAGCGCGGCGATGACCTTCTCCAGCGCGTCGGGCGTGTGCTCGTAGTCCACCACCACCTCGGGCTGCCCCTCGGCGCCGGCCGCGACCCGCTGCATGCGACCCGGCACCGGTGTGACGAGTCCGGCCACGCGCGCGGCGTCCACCATCATCACGCCCTGGGCGCGCAGGCCGCCGATGACTGCCAGCAGGTTGTGCACGTTGTAGTCGCCGATCAGCGTGGTGACCACGGGCTCGCGGCGCGCGCGGCCGCCCACGGCCACGTCTTCCACCAGCGTGAACGCGAGGCCGCCGTCGCGGTAGCCGATCTCGTCGGCGATCAGGCGGGCGCCGGAGTCGGCGCGCGTGGAGTACGTCCACGAGTCGATCTGGCCGCGCCGAAGGTCGTCGGCCAGCGCCTTGCCGGCCTCGTCGTCGATGTTGATGACCGCCGACTTCAGGCCCACCCAGCCGAACAGCTGGCGCTTGGCGGCCCAGTAGGCCTCCATGCTGCCGTGGTAGTCGAGGTGGTCGCGCGTGAAGTTGGTGAACAGGGCCACCTCGATGCGCGTGCCGGCCAGGCGCTGCTCGACGATGCCGATGGAGCTGGCCTCGATCGCGCAGGCGGTGAAGCCGTCGTTGGCCATGCGGCGGAACGCGGCCTGCAGCAGCACCGGGTCGGGCGTGGTCAGGCCGGTCGGCTGGATGGTCCAGTCCTGCTTGGAATCCGCTGCGGCCACCGGCATCGGCAGGGGCGGCACGCCCACGCCGGGCGTGCCGACGAAGCCGGTGCGCCGACCCAGCAGGTTGAGCGTCTGCGACGTCCACCACGCGGTCGACGTCTTGCCGTTGGTGCCCGTGGTGGCGATCACCGCCAGCTGCTGGCTGGGCTCGTCGAAGAACGCGGCGGCGATCTGGCCGGTGGCGTTCTTCATCGACTTCAGCGTGGCGATGCGCGCGTCCTCGAACCCGTACGGGTCGACCTCTTTTTCCTCCACCAGGCAGGTGGCGGCGCCGGCCGCGAGCGCGCTCGCGACAAAGCCGCGCCCGTCGTGGGCGGCGCCGGGCCACGCGATGAACGCGTCGCCGGCCTGCACGGCACGGCTGTCCGTGCGCAGCGTGCCGGTGACCCAGGACTTGAGCCAGCGGGCCGCGGCGGCGGGGGACTTGAGGCGCGTGAGCGGCATGGTCTAGTTCTCGGGTGTCTGGACGACGTTGACTTGCGTGATCTGCGTACGGACGTCGAGATCGGGAGCGACGCCGAGCAGCGGCAGCGTCTGCGACACCACCTGGCTGAACACCGGCGCGGCCACGTCGCCGCCGTAGTGCAGGCCGGCGGTGGGCTCGTCGATCATCACGGCCACCACGATGCGCGGATGCGAGATGGGGGCGAGGCCGACGAACCACGGGCGGTACTTGTTCTGCGCGTAGCCGTGGCCCTCGGCCTTGTACGCGGTGCCCGACTTTCCGCCCACGCTGTAGCCCAGCGTACGCGCCTTGGGCGCGGTGCCGCCCGGGGCCGCCACCATCTGCAGCATGGTGTTGATCTCCTTGACGGTCTCGGACTTGAAGACGCGCGGGCCCGGGCCGGGCGCGGCCTGGCGAAGCATCGACACGTTCTCCAGCACGCCGTCGTTGGCGAACACGGTGTAGGCGCGCGCCAGCTGGAACAGCGAGCCCGACAGGCCGTAGCCGTAGGCGATCGTCGCCTGCTCGATCGGCCGCCACGTCTTGTACGGACGCAGCCGGCCGGTGACCACGCCGGGGAAGTTGATCTGCGGCTTCTGGCCCAGGCCGATGGACGAGAACTTCTCCCACTGCTCCTTGGGCGTGAGCCGCATCGCCAGGCGCGCGGCGCCGATGTTGCTCGACTTCTGGATCACTTGCTGCACCGTGAGCATGCCGTTGGGCTCGGCGTCCTTGGGAGCGAAGCCGCCCACCACCAGCGAGCCGGGCGTGGCGTCGACCAACGAGAACGGCGTGACGATGCCCTTCCCCAGCACGGTGCCCACGATGAACGGCTTCATCGTGGAGCCCGGCTCGAACACGTCGGTGAGCGCGCGGTTGCGCAGCTGCGCGCCCGACAGGTGATGTCGGTCGCCCGGGTTGAAGCTGGGGTAGTTGGCGAGCGCCAGCACCTCGCCGGTGAGCGTGTCGATCACCACCACGCTGCCGCCCTTGGCCTTCTGCGCGATCACCTGGTCGCGCACGCGCTGGTAAGCGAAGAACTGCACCTTCGAGTCGATGGCGAGCTCGATGTCCTCGCCATTGATAGGGCGCTGCGGGTCGCCGATGTTCTCCACGATGCGGCCCAGGCGATCCTTGACCACCTCGCGCGAGCCGTCGCGACCCTGCAGCTGCTGCTGGTACGCGAGCTCGATGCCTTCCTGGCCCTTGTCCTCGTCGCCGGTGAAGCCCACCACGTGCGCCGCGGCCTCGCCTTCCGGATAACGGCGGCGGAACTCGCTGACCTGGTGGATGCCCTTGATGTCGAGCTGCTTGACCGCCACGCCCACGCCGTCGTCCACCTGGCGCTTGAGCCAGACGAAGTTCGGGTTGCCGTCCAGGCGGTCCTCCAGCTCGGCCAGGGTCATGCCCAGCGCCTGCGCGAGCTGTTTCTTCTCGCCCGCGTCGGCCTCGACGTCCTTCGGAATGGCCCAGATCGACGGCGTCGGCACGCTGGTGGCCAGCAGCAGGCCGTTGCGGTCGACGATGCGGCCACGGCTGGCCGGCATCTCCAGCCTGTGCGCGTAGCGCGCCTCGCCCTGCTTCAGGTAGAAGTTGGTGGCGATGATCTGGATGTAGGCCGCGCGCCCGATCAGCACCAGCGAGCCCACGCCCACCAGCACCACCAGGAAGCGGCTGCGCCACAGCGGCGTCTTCGACGCCAGCAGCGGGCTGTTGGCGTAGGTGACGTTGCTCACCGCGCGGCCGCGCGAGGCCTGGGTGCGCTTGCCGTTCGACTTGTTGGGCCTGTTCACTGCGAGGCCCCCGGATCGGGCGCGCTGGCCGGAGACGACGTGCGCGTGAGCGGCGCCGTGATGGGGGCGGCGGCCAGGCCCGCGTCGACCACGTACTGCGTGTTGCCCGGCGTGGCCGCGCGCATGTTGAGCTTGGTGCGCGCGGTGCTCTCCACGCGCAGGTGCGTGGCCTGCGCCTGGCGCTCGGCCTCCAGGCGGCGGCGATCCGACTCCAGCTGGCGCTCGTTGCTGTGCGCGCTCTCGATGGCGGCGAACAGGCGGCGCGACTCGTAGCTGATCTTGACGAGGTACAGCCCGCTGACGATCAGCAGGACCGCGAGCAGGAAGTTGATGCGCACCATGAACGATTGCGACGTCATCGTGATGCCTCCGCACTGCGTGCTGCGGTGCGAGCGCCTGCTGGCGGCCGGACGGCGCTCATAGCCGCTCCGCCACGCGCAGGATCGCCGAGCGCGCGCGACCGTTGGTCAGCACCTCGGTAGGCCCCGGCTTGATGCGGCCCAGCGAGGCCAGGCGCAGCGAGGTGGACGGCGGCGCCATGGGCGCGCGGCGGTCGATCTCGTCCTTGCTCTCGCGGTTGATGAAGGTCTTGACGATGCGGTCTTCCAGCGAGTGGAAGCTGATCACCGACAGGCGGCCGCCGCTCTCCAGCAGGTCGAGCGAGCTCTTCAGAACCTGCTCGAGCTCTTCCAGTTCGGCATTGACGAAAATCCGAAGAGCCTGAAAGGTGCGTGTGGCGGGATCCTGGTTCGGCTCCCTGGTCTTGACCGTACGAGCCACGACGGCGGACAGCTCGCGCGTGGTTCGCACGGGTGCGCCGCTCTCGCGGACAGCAACAAGCGCCTTTGCAATCGACACAGCAAACCGTTCTTCCCCGTAGTCACGAATCACCTCTGCAATGTGACGCTCGTCGGCGCGAGCGAGAAAGTCGGCGGCGGTCTCGCCGCGCGTGGTGTCCATGCGCATGTCCAGCGGACCGTCGAAACGGAAGCTGAAGCCGCGCTCGGGCGTGTCGATCTGCGGCGAGGACACGCCCAGGTCCAGCAACAGGCCGGTGATCTTCGGGATGCCGCGCTCGGCCAGCGCCGCGGGCAACTGCGCGAAGCTGGCGTGCACGATCTCGAACCGGGGGTCGGCGATCGCGTCAGGGCCTTCCCTGGCGGCGGCCACGGCCACCGGGTCGCGGTCGATGCCGATCACGCGCGCGCCGGGGCCCAGGCGCGAGAGCAGCTCGCGCGTGTGTCCGCCGCGGCCGAACGTGCCGTCCACATAGAGGCCGTCCGGATCAGTCACGAGCGCGTCGATCGCTTCGTGGAGCAGGACGGTGGTATGCAACCCCGAGTGTTCCACGATGTCTAGAAGATGAGATTGTCGAGGGCGGCGCCGGCCTGCTCCTCCATCTCGCGCGCTTCCTTGGCGGCGTAGACGGGAGACGACCACAGTTCGAAGTGACTGCCCATGCCCAGCAGCGTCACGTCTTTTTCGAGTCCGGCCCAGGTGCGGAGTTCCGGTCGGATGAGCACGCGCGAGGTGGCGTCCCACTCGACGTCGTCCGCGTGTCCCAGGAACACGCGCTTGACGGCGACCTGGGAGAACGGAAGCTGGGCCACCTGTTCGCGGAAGTTTTCCCAGTAGGGCCGGGGAAACAGCATCAGGCACCCGTGCGGGTGCTTCGTGACGGTGAGGCGGCCGGCACACAATGTCTGGAGGTCGTCGCGATACCGGGCCGGCATGGAGACTCGCCCCTTGCCGTCCAGCGTCAACGCCGAAGGACCTTCAAAAATCAGAGATGCCACAACCCACCACAAAAGTGCACTTTGATGCACTTTAGCCATTCACCCCCGGTGGGTCAACGCGTCAGGCGCCGAAAAAATGAATCAAATCAAGCACTTAGATCACGTTCTGCAAGCGAATGTCGTTCTAAATTAAGGACTTGCGAGTGGCTATGAAAGTGAAGTGTCAGCATGCTTCACCTGCACTCATTCGTGGGGGATTTCCCGCATTCGGGCTATTGCCGAGCGAAATTCGGCCGATAGGCGCTCCGGCCGAGTTGGCTGCGCCAATTCGCTAGCGGCGACGTTAGCCGGGCAAAGGCTCACTGAGTGAGCCTTTGCCACGCGTGCCAGCGATATTCTCTGGTCTAGCAGGAGGGGCCAGCCGATGGCCTGATGACATGGGTGCTCGTCAAATCGAGGGCAATGAGTTCTGCACTCGATTTCACGATCATTCTTGTGCGAAACGTTGGTTTTCTCTAAGATGCTCGTAAAATCGATCTTACGTTGGATAAACCTCGATTTTTCGAACATGAAAATCAATCAGTCCGCCGTGCTTTCCCCTGGTCAGCTCGACGAGTGCGCTCGCATCGGTCAATTGCTCGCCCGGCTGCGCTTGGCGCGCAAGGTGAAGCAGTCCGACGCCGCAGTGCGAGCCGGATTGTCCCGCAACACGGTCTACCGCCTTGAAAAGGGAGACCCCGGACTCGCGCTTGGGCAGGTGTTGCGCTACCTCGCGGCGATCGCGCCAGGCAGCACGGTCCTGGACCTATTGTCTGAAAAGGACCCTGCCCTGGCGGCACTCGATGCGCGCGAAAAAACCAGTCGAGTCCGTGACCTGACTGCGGCCGAACGACAAGAACTCGACTTCTGAGGTACGTCCGGAAGACGTCATCGGCAAGCGACTGCTGCCGGTCAACCAACTACCGCTCTTCGGAGGACTCCGCGACGCCGCGCCGGACTCCTGGGGACGCCGCGTCATCGAGGCCAAGCTCAAGGTGCCGGCCAACAGCCTGCCAGAGTCCCAGTACCTGCTGCACGCCGGCAGTGACCGCGTGGGTGCGCTCGACGTCCGTCCGACCATCAACGACGGCCCGGGCCACGGCCCCCATGTTTCACACGACCTGGCGCACCTCCTGGAGGCCGCCGACCGCATCGAAGAAGGTCAACCGGTGCCTGCGCATCTCGAAGCCATATTCATCGACGGAACCGCGCTCGGGGGCTCCAGGCCGAAGGCGTCCGTGCGCGATGAACGAGGCATCCTGTGGCTGGCCAAGTTCTCCAGCCGAAAGGACGGCTTCGACATCCCCGGCGTCGAGTGTGCCGCACTGCGGATGGCCGCTGAAGCAGGCTTGCACGTTCCCGCGCTGGAGATGCGCACCCTCGGCGACCGCAAGGTCATGCTCATTCGTCGCTTCGACCGCTACTGGTGCGCACCGACCGGCGTGGTCGGCGATGCTGACGACCTGTTTCTGACGCAACCTGGCGATGGTCGGGTCGAACACCGATTGGCGTTCGTCAGCGGATTGACCATGGTCGCTTGCGATGAAACCGAGTCGCGCACCAAGGCGTACACCGACCTGGCACAGGCGGTGCGCTCGCACTGCCATCCGAGCGTCATCCGCGCGAACAATGCGGAGCTCTTCAAGCGCATGATCTACAACATCCTGGTCAGCAACGACGACGACCACTTGCGCAATCACGGCTTCCTGTGGGACCCCCGGTTACCCGGCTGGCGGCTGAGCCCCCTGTACGACGTCTTGCCGCGCGCAAGCCATGCCACCGACCGCTACCTGCACCTGGGCGTCGGCCCACAGGGGCGGCTGGCAACCCTCGACAACGCGCTAGCCGCACACGGCATGTTCACCCTCTCGAAGGCAGACGCCGCGCAGCTGATCTCCGACGTCTGGAAGACGGTGCGCGAGTGGAAGGTAGGCTTCGAACGATTCGATGTGTCGAGCGAGGAAATCGCCAAGATCGCACCGGCGTTTCGACATATCGACGACGTGTCCACGCCTGAGCTGCGCAAGCTGCTGCCGTAGGCCTTGCGCCACCTATACGACTCGACCAGAGACGCGCCAAAGAAATGGGGGCGGCTCCCACCGCCCCCCAAG
>JACMOG010000450.1 GCA_014378125.1 Vitreoscilla sp.
CGGCGTGGGCCGGGGGCGTGGTTACGCGGCCGCCGATGAAGTACTCGATGAAGGGCGCGCCGGTGGTGGCCGGAAAACCCAGGTAGGCGGCCTGCACCGGCGGGGGCCGGTACGACATCAGCTCCATGCGGCTGTCGCGCGTGTGGCCCTTCAGGTCGATCAGGATGTCGATGCCGTCGTCGCGGATGCGATTGGCCACCGCGCAGTTGCCGGTGTCGCGGATGTCGACGTAGTGCTCGCAGGCGGCGCGCACGCGGCGGCCGATCTCGGAGTCGTCGTCGCGGCTGTGCGAATAGAGGAAGGTCTCGAAGCGGGACGTGTCGCGGCGCTCCAGCAACTCCGTCATCAGCACCGCGGTGGCGTGGTGGTAGAAGTCGGACGACAGGTAGCCCACGCGGATGCGGCCCGGCCGCCGCGGGCCGGGGGCGGGCAACGGGACGATGGCGCTGGTGAGGCCCGCCACGCGGCGCTCGGCCAGGCGGCGCTGTTGTTGCGGCGTCGACTCGATGGAGATCAGCGCGAAGGGCAGCAGCAGGCGGGCGGTCTCCGGGTCGTCGCGGTCGACGGCCTCGAGCAGCGCGCGGGTGTCGGCGGCGTCCTGCGTCCACTCGCAGGCCTGGCGGTTGGTCTGCACCACCAGGCTCAGCGCCAGGGCGCGCGTGGCGCCGTCGTCCAGCGAGATGGTCGTGCGGAAGCATTCGGCGGCCTCCAGGTCCATCGCCAGGTCCATGAAGGCCAGGCCCAGGCGGTAGTGGACGATGGCCGAATCCACTTTCAGCGCCAGCGCCTTGAAGTAGGCGTCGACGGCCAGGCGCGGCTGGCGGGTCTGGAACAGCGCGTTGCCGAGCGCGGTGTAGTAGTCGTGGTCGCGCGGCGCGTCCTCGGACAGCGCCCGCAGAACTTCCAGGGCGGCAGCCGGACGCGCCATCTGCAGCGCCAGCTCGGCCGCGATGCGGCAGGCGATGGCGCTGGTGCGGTCGAGCTGGCAGGCGCGCTGCGCGGCCTCGAGCGCGCCCGCATGTTGCGCGAGCGCCATGCGCGAGCGCGCCAGGTTGATCCACATGAGGGCGTCGGCCGGGCTCAGCACGGTGGCGCGTTCGAACTCCTGCGCGGCCGTGTCCCAGCGCCTGGCGCGCTGCGCGTGCAGGCCGGCCTGGCGATGCGCCTCGGCGCGGCGCGCGCTGGCGGAACCGTGGTCGGGGGTGCTGGTCGTGGAGTTCTTCATCATCGCGCCAGTCTAGGGTTGAAGTTTTGGCGCGATCCCTCCGATAACAGGGCCAGTCACGGTGCAGTTCGCGAGAACTCCGGGCCGGCCGCCCTGGTTTCACGGGGCGCGGCGGCGCGGATCGAGCGGAATGCACATTGCCGCCGCCGGCGGTCGTGCGAGGAGTCGATCAAAAAGTCCTCAAGTCTTTCGATCTGCGCTCCGAAAAACAATTCACGGCCCCTTCCGTTTTCAACTTTGGGGCGAATCTGCCGGGCAATCCCGCCCGGACTTTGTCTCCCCAGGAGTGGACATCATGACTCTCTCGATCAATACCAACATCAACTCCATCGACGCACAGCGCAACCTGTCGGGTTCGCAGATGTCGCTCGCGACGTCGATGCAGCGCCTGTCGTCGGGCCTGCGCATCAACTCGTCCAAGGACGACGCCGCGGGGCTGTCGATTGCCGAGCGCATGAACTCGCAGGTGCGTGGCATGAATGTCGCCATCCGCAACTCGAACGACGGCATCTCGCTGGCCCAGACCTCCGATGGCGCCCTGGCCCAGGTCGGCAACTCGCTGCAACGCATGCGTGAACTGGCGGTGCAGGCTCGCAACTCCACCAACAGCTCGTCGGACAAGGACTCCCTGAACAAGGAATTCTCGCAGCTGCAGGCAGAAATCAGCCGCGTTCTCGGCGGCACGACGTTCAACGGCAAGCACATGCTGGGTGCGGACGCCACGACGCTGGACTTCCAGGTCGGCGCCAACACGACCACCAACGACACCGTGTCGATCAAGACGACCGACATGACCAAGGACGCAAAGATCACCGCCGTCACGAACACGAGCACCGCCGTGATCAGCGCGTCGGCCACCTCGGGTGCCATCGGCACCGTGATCGACAATATCGACAAGGCCATCGACGACGTCAACGACACGCGCGCCACCTTCGGTGCCACGCAGAGCCGCTTCGACTCGATCATCTCGAACCTGCAGTCGGGCGTCGAGAACCAGTCGGCCGCCCGCAGCCGAATCATGGATGCGGACTTCGCCTCGGAAACCGCGAACATGAGCCGCGCCAACGTGCTGCAGCAGGCCGGCACGGCGATGATCGCCCAGGCCAACCAGCAGCCGCAGCAGGTGCTGAGCCTGCTGCGCTAAGCGCCGCCAGCCCGGCAGGAGCCCGCTCCTGCCGATCGAAGAAAGCCCCGCCAGGCGCAAGCCTGCGGGGCTTTTGCCTATGGGCAGCCGGTTCCTGCCCGGGGGCGGGGCGCGCTCAGGCCGAGAAAAGACGGTTTTGGGGGTTCATATCCGCGATTTGACCGGCCTCAAGTATTCGCACAATCCATTCCAACGTCTCCTTCATTTCAGAAGACCCGGAGACGCGGTCCGGAAGCACCCGCGATGAAGCGCAAGCCAATTCGAGGTGACGAAGTACCGGGCTTGGAGGTGCGGGGCCGCTAGGCCTGCCTGACAGCCACGCATCGAATTCAAGTTCCGGCACTTTCGCCGGTTGTGCCTTCAGCAGGAGAAATCCCATGCCATTGACCATCAATACGAACATTGCTTCGCTCAATGCGCAGCGCAACCTCAACATGTCGCAGGGCTCGCTCGCGACGCCCATGCAACGCCTGTCTTCGGGTCTTCGCGTGAACTCCGCCAAGGACGACGCCGCCGGCCTTGCCATCGCCGAGCGCATGAATGCGCAGGTTCGCGGCATGAACGTGGCGGTGCGCAACGCCAACGACGGTATCTCGATGTCGCAGACGGCCGAAGGTGCGCTGTCGCAGGTCGGCAACGCGCTGCAACGCATGCGTGAACTGGCGGTGCAGGCCCGCAACTCCACGAACAGCTCGTCGGACAAGGACTCGCTGAACAAGGAGTTCGCCCAGTTGCAGGCCGAAAACAGCCGCGTTGTCGGCGGCACCACGTTCAA
>JACMOG010000451.1 GCA_014378125.1 Vitreoscilla sp.
AGTTGCCACAGGCCGTAGCCGAGCGCCAGCAGCGCCACGGCCGTCAGCGCACGCAGCGACCGGGGCGCCTGGCCGTCGAGCTCGAATTGCCACCACAGGCGGCTGCTGTAGTCGACCTCCTTGAACGCGAAGTACAGCACCCACGCGCAGGCCACGATCACGCCGCCCAGCGCCACCAGCCATTCGGGCTCCAGATGCTGCGCCAGGAACGACGATCGACGATCGAACTGGCGGCGCGAGATGACCAGCAGCACGAGCAGGGACAGCAGCAGCTCCGCCTCGTGCAACGCGATGCCCTTGGGCAGTGCCAGCACGGCGGCGATCAACGAAAGCCCCGAGGCCATCCACCACGCGACGTCGAGCCGGTGCAGGATCCCACGCGCGACGAGGATCAGGCCGAGCCCGGCGACGCTGCCGATGAAGTGCGACGCCTCGATGAGCGGCAGCGGCACGTGCAGGGTGACCAGCATCTCGCGCGCATCGTCGCTGAACGGCGTGACGCCCGACACGATCAGCCAGATGCCCGCCACCAGCGTCAACGCGGCCAGCAGGCTGGGGCTGAGGCGCACCGCCAGGCGGCCCATCGGCGCCACGACGCCGGTGCGCAGTTCGTAGAAGATCAGCGCGCCGGTGGCCACCACCAGCGGCAACAGGTAGTAGATGCCGCGGTTGAGCAGCAGGGCGCCCAGCATGGCATTGCGGGGCACGTCGTTGCCGGCGGCCAGCAGCATCACGGTCTCGAACACGCCCACGCCACCGGGAATGTGGCTGACGATTCCGGCGGTGATCGCGATGGCGTAGAACGCGATGAAGGCCGCGAGCGGGATGTGGCCCGGCGGCAGCAGCAGCCACAGCACGAAGGCGGACGCGGCGAGCTCGACCGCCGAGATGGCCAGCTGGCGCAGCGCCAGTTCCGCCGGCGGAAGCTGGAGATCCCAGAAACCGCCGATGCTGATGGAGCGCCGGCGCACGCACAGCCACAGGAAGCCGCTCAACACCAGCAGCATGGCCGCCGCCAGCACGCGTAGCACCCAGCCGTGCGTGTGCAAAGCCACGGCGACGTCGTGGGCGCCCCACAACAGGCCGGCCGCGCCGAAGAACAGCATGCCCAGCCCGAAGGCCGCCGCGTTGAAGACGATGACCCGTGCCACCTGGGGCGGCGGCACCCCGGCCGCCGAGTACAGGCGCATGCGCACGACGCCGCCCGACAGCGGCCCGAGCCCGATCGTGTTGGACAGCGCGTACGCAACGAACGACGTCAGCACCACCGTCCTGGCCCCCACCTTGGCGCCCACGTAGCGCAACGCGGACGCGTCGTAGCGCGTGAGGGCGAGGTAGCTGAAGGCGGTGGCGATGACGGCGCCAGCGATCTTGGGGCTGGGCGTGGCGACGACCGCCGCCAGCACGTCGGCATAGTGCACCTCGGCGAGCAGGCGTCGCAGGGAGACGCCGATCATCGCGGTCAGGGCGAGCCCCAGCGCGGCGATCAGCCAGGGTCTGAGGCGCGCCCACCATTCTGCGGGGTCGGCCACTGCGAAGGCGCTGGCAGCCGGCGCCGGAATTTCGGTCTTGTCCACGTCCGTTGGCTTGCGAGTCCGCTCGATGAGCCTGCATTTGAACAGAGTGCAGACTCACGGGGCCACGGGACGTGCGCCTTGCGTGCTCAGGCGGGGTGCGGCAGCCCGTCGAGGAACTTGTCCAACGTGATCGGATACTCGCGCACCCGCACCCCGGTCGCGTTGTAGACGGCGTTGGCCACCGCCGCGGCCACGCCGCACAGTCCCAGCTCGCCCACGCCCTTGGCCTTCATCGGAGACGACACGGGATCCGTCTCGTCCAGGAAGATCACGTCCTGGTGCGGGATGTCGGCGTGCACGGGCGCCTCGTAGCCAGCCAGGTCGTGGTTGACGAAGAAGCCCTGGCGCTTGTCGACCACCAGCTCCTCCATCAACGCCGCGCCCACGCCCATCGTCATCGCGCCGATCACCTGGCTGCGCGCCGACAGCGGGTTCAGGATGCGGCCCGCGGCGCAGACGGCCAGCATCCGCCGCACGCGGATCTCGCCGGTCGCCGAATCCACCGCCACCTCCACGAAGTGGGCGCCGAAGGTGGATTGCTGGTACTTCTTGTCGAGGTCGCCGTACTCGATGCCGTCCTCGACCACCAGGCCTTCGGCGCCGGCGGCCTCGCCCAGCGACATCGCGCGCCCACCGGCGCCCGCGCCCGCGCTCACGCGCCCGTCCGCGAACTGCGCGTCCGCGGGCGCGATGCCGGCCTTCTTCGCCACGGCGGCGCGCAGCTTCATGCACGCCGCGTAGACGCCCGACGTGGAATTGTTGGCGCCGAACTGGCCGCCCGAGCCCGCGGAAACGGGGAAGTCGGAGTCGCCCAGCCGGACGATCACCTTGTCCAGGCCGACGCCCATCGTCTCGGCCGCGGTCTGCGCGATGATGGTGTAACTGCCGGTGCCGATGTCGGTCCCCCCCGTGACGACGCCGTGGCGATCGAGCTTCACGCGCGCCTTCGATTTCATCAGCAGGTTGTTGCGAAACGCCACCGCCATGCCGTGCCCGACGAGCCACTGGCCGTCGCGCACCTGACCCGGCTTCGCCTTGCGCCGGCTCCAGCCGAAGCGCTCGGCGCCCAGGTGCAGGCATTGCACCAAGGCACGCTTCGAGAACGGGCGGCCTGGCTTCTCGGGGTCCTCCTGAATGTCGTTGATGATCCGGAATTGCACCGGATCGACGCCGGCCTTCTCGGCCGCCTCGTCCATCGCGATCTCCAGCGCCATCAGGCCCGACGCCTCGCCCGGCGCGCGCATCGCGTTGCCTTCGGGCAGGTCGAGCTCGGCCAGTCGCATCGAGGTCGATCGGTTGGCGCCGGCGTAGAGCAGGCGCCGCCCACCGCCACGCGTCCGCTGCCGTCCTTCTGCACCACGGCGGCCACCGACACCAGCGCGAACGCGTACGACGCCCGGTCGCGCACCTTGCGGTAGATGTGCACGCCGCCAATCGGCTTCGGCAACGTCACGGCGGTGATCAGCTCGCCGGGCTCGAGCGCGTTCTCCAACTGGGGCGTGCCCTCGGGCAGGTTGTGGAAGTCCGCGATGGGGATGAAACGCGTGGCGCCGTCCGGCGTCACCGTCTCGATCGACGCGTCGAGCACGCGCATCGCCACGGCCATGTCGCCCGGATAGGTGGCGATGCACGCCGGGCCCCCCCCGATCACGGCGAACTGGCGGCTGTAGCCGCCGAGCGCGCTGCAGCCGCTTCCGGGCTGGCGCTTGTTGCAGGCCTGGTTGGTGTCGTAGAAATAAGGACACCGCGTGCCGTTGCAGCAGGTTGCCCCCCGTGGTCGCCTTGTTGCGCAACTGGCCCGAGGCACCCGCCAGGATGGCGCGCGACAGGACGGCGTAGTCGCGCCGCACGCAGGCGTCGGCGGCCAGGTCGGTGTTGCGCACCAGCGCTCCGATGCGCAGCCCGCCGTCCGCCGTCGGCGCGATCTGATCCAGGCCCAGCGCGTTGACGTCGACGAGGTGCGGCGGCGTCTCGATCTGCAGCTTCATCACATCCAGCAGATTGGTGCCGCCGGCGATGAACCGTGCGCCAGGCTGCCGGGCCACGGCCGCGGCGGCCTCGGCGGGGCTGTTGGCGCGTTCGAAGGTGAATGGCTTCATGCGGACGCTCCGTTGACTTCGGTGATGGCATCGACGATGTTCGAATACGCGCCGCAGCGACAGATGTTGCCGCTCATTCGTTCGCGCAACTCGTCGACCGACAGCAGCGGATGCACGTTCAGGTCGGCGGTGGCGTGGCTGGGAACCCCGCGCTTGACTTCGTCGAGCACCCCCACCGCCGAGCAGATCTGCCCCGGCGTGCAATCGCAGCCCTTCTTGGTGCCCGTCAGGTGCAGGTGCAGGTGCTCGCGCAACGCGTCGAGCAGCGTCGTGCGGGTGTCGAGGTCGAGCGTGGTCGACTTGCCGTTGATCGACAGCGTCACCTGCGCGGTCGGCACCGTTGCCTGCGTGACTGTGGACGAAGGCGACGCCGCCCTCCGTGGCGCCGCTGGCCAGCAG
>JACMOG010000040.1 GCA_014378125.1 Vitreoscilla sp.
CAGCACCGAGAACACCGCCACCAGATGATCGCCGCCCACCAGGGCGCCGGCGAGGTAGCCGCCCGCCATGCCCAGGCGGAGCGACATCGACAGCCCCGCGAACGCGCGGCTGGGATCCAGCCCGTCCAGGCGCAGCAACGCGTTCTTCATGCCGGGAAACGACATGCCGCTGCCCAGCCCGGCCACGGTGGCCACCGCCACCAGCATCCACGGCGCGTCCAGGAAGGCCATGCTGAACAGCGCGATGCCCTCGAGGACGATGTTGCCGACGATCACCCCGCGTCGCCGCGCGACCGCGCCGCGACGGCTCGCCACGTGCGAGCCCAGCAGGCGGCCCAGGTTGGTGCCGAACAGGATGCCGGCGGGCCACGCGCCCGAGTGCGCCAGCCCGACCATGGACAGCATCAGCGGCACGTAGAAGGCGATGCCGCCGGAGGCGAGCGCCACGCCGGCGTAGATCAGGCGGGCGTTGCGGGCGGGGCTGCGGCGGGTCATGTCACGGGTTCGATGCACGGCGTCCAGTGTCGCCGCAAGCGGGCCGTAGAATCCGCGGGAACGGGCCTCCCGGGCCAACGAGACCATGCGCATTCTCACCTACGTCCTGCGGGGCTTCATCTTCTTCGTGCTGGTCGCTTTCGCGATCAACAACCAGCAGCCCACGACGGTGAACTGGTTCTTCTCCTACGCCTGGACGGCGCCCATGGTCATCATCGTGCTGGCCGCCTTCGTGGGCGGCACCGTGTTCGGCGTGCTGGCGATGACCCCGGCCTGGTGGCGCCATCGCCGCCGCGCCAAGCGTCTCGAGACCATCGTGGTGCCTGCCCCGGCCGCCCTCCCCGCCGCGCCCGTGGCTCCCGTGGCTCCCGACGTGATGGTGGTGCGCGATGGACTTTGACTACCAGTGGTTCCTGCTGGGCCTGCCGCTGTTCTTCATCCTCGGCTGGCTCGGCTCGCGCTTCGACCTGCGCCAGATGCGCCGCGAGACCAGCGGCTCGCCGAAGGCCTACTACAAGGGCCTGTCGCTGCTGCTCAACGAGCAGCAGGACAAGGCCATCGACGCCTTCATCGAGACGGTGCAGAACGACCCTGACACGACGGAGCTGCACTTCGCGCTCGGCAACCTGTTCCGCCGCCGCGGCGAGTTCGAGCGCTCGGTGCGCGTGCACCAGCACCTGCTCGTGCGCGCCGACCTGCCGCAGGCCGAACGCGAACGCGCGCAGCACGCGCTGGCGCAGGACTTCGTCAAGGCCGGACTGTTCGACCGCGCCGAGGCCGCCTACAAGCTGCTGGAAGGCACGGCGTACCACACCGAGGCGCGGCTCGCGTTGCTGAACCTCTACGAGCGCTCGCGCGACTGGCGCGCCGCGGTGGACACGGCGCAGCAACTGGAGACGGCCGGCACCGGCTCGTTCGCGCGCCGCATCTCGCACTACTGGTGCGAGCTGGCGCTGGCCGCCGAGGAACAGCACCATCCCGACGAGGCCGGGCGCGCGCTGCAACAGGCGCTCAAGGCCGACCCGTCGTCGGCCCGCCCGTGGGTGATGCAGGGCCAGCGCCTGGCGCCCGCCGGCAAGGCGGCCGAGGCCTTCGAGGCCTGGAACGAGCTGCGCCGGCGCGACCCGGCCAGCTTCACGCTGGTAGCCGACGACTACGCCACGGCGGCGCTCGCCAGCGGACGCCAGGCCGATGCCAAGGCCGCGCTCGAGAAGCTGCTGGCCGACGCGCCGCGCCTTGATTTCCTCAGCGCCTGGGCCAAGCTCGAGGCCGATCCCGAGGTAGCCGCCAACCGCTACCGCGACATGCTTCACGCGCATCCCACGCTGTCGGCCGCGCGCGAGGTGTTGCAGCAGCCCGCCATCGCCGCGTCGGCCGCCGCGGTCGGCCCGCTCGCCGAGCAGTCGCTGGCCGACGTGCGCACCGCCGTCACCCGTGCCGCCAAGCCGCTGCAGCGCTATCGGTGCGCCGCCTGCGGATTCGAGGCCCAGCGCCACTTCTGGCAATGCCCCGGCTGCCTCAGCTGGGACAGCTATCCCGCGTTGCGGATCGAAGAACAGTGACACGACAACGATGAGCCGAGACGCCACAGCGAGCGACCTGCGGCCCAACACCGTCGTGCTGCACCAGTGGGTGGGCATGGGCGACCTGGTCTGGCACATCCCGTATTTCCGCCTGATCGCGGCCACCAGCCAGGGCGGCAGGATCGCCGTCATCGCGCCGCCGTCGACATTCGCACGTGAGCTCATGGGCCACGAGCCCTGGGTACGCGAGATCATCGACTTCGACCGCCATCCGCGCCGCCACGAGGGCCGCCAAGGGCGCCATCGCGGCGTTCTGGGCCTGCTGCGCATGGGCCGGGAGCTCCAGCCGCAGGGCTTCGACCGCATCATCCTGTTCACCAACCACACCAATCGCGCGCTGGTGGCCTGGCGCTCGGGCATCGCGCAGCGCCTGGGCTACGGCACCAGCTGGCTGCAGCGACGACTGCTGACGAAGTCGCCCTGGATCGAGCGCTACCGCGGGCCGGCCGTCACGGCCTGGCACGACGCCTCGGCCTTCAGCGTGGCCCAGGGTTTGTGCAATGCGCCGATCACGCCCAAGCTGGTGGTGCGCCCGGACGCGCTGGCCCGCATGCGCGAGCGGCTGGCCGGCATGCCCAAGCCGCTGCACGCGTTCGCCATCGGCTCGTCCGAGCCCTACAAGCAATGGGGCGAGGACAACTTCGTCGCCCTGGCCAACCTGGTCGCGGGCCGCGGCCATGGCGTGGTGATGCTGGGCGGGCCCGCCGAAAAGGAACTGGCGCAGGCCATCCTGCGGCGCGTCGAGCCCGCGCTGCGCGATCGCGTGCAGGCCATCACCGACGGCACCGTCGCCGACACGGTGGCCGCCGTGTCGCTGGTGCAGGTGTGCGTGGGCAACGACACCGGCGCCGCCAACATCGCTGCCGCGGTGGACACGCCCTCGTTCGTGCTGCTCGGCCCACGACCGCCGCTGGAGCACGACCCCGCCATGCTGCACATGATCGTGGCGCCCAGCCTGGCCGACATCCGGCCGGCCGACGTCGCGCGACGCCTGTTCGAGGAGGTCGCCAGCCTGGCGCCTTCCGCCACGCTGCAAGTCAGTTGAACATCGCTTGAACCTCACGTGAACGCCGCTGCCTCGCCCGGCAATCCTCGCCCACGCACCGCCGTGCTGATCCAGCACGCAGGCATGGGCGACCTCGTCTGGCACGTCCCCTATTTCCGCCGCATCGCCGAGACCAGCAGCGACGGCCAGGTCACCGTCATCGCCCCGCCGAGC
>JACMOG010000452.1 GCA_014378125.1 Vitreoscilla sp.
CATGAACCTTCCCGGACTCAATTTCCAGCTTGGCGAAGACATCGACGCCCTGCGTGATGCGGTGCGTGAATTCGCCCAGGCCGAGATCGCGCCGCGTGCGGCCCGGCTCGACGCCGACGACCAGTTCCCGATGGACCTGTGGCGCAAGATGGGCGAGCTCGGCGTGCTGGGCATCACCGTGCCCGAGGAATACGGGGGCGCCGGCATGGGCTACCTGGCCCACATGATCGCCATGGAAGAAATCTCGCGCGCCTCGGCTTCGGTGGGGCTCTCGTACGGCGCCCACAGCAACCTGTGCGTCAACCAGATCAAGCGCAACGGCAGCGACGAGCATCGGCGCAAGTACATGCCCAAGCTGATTTCCGGCGAGCACGTCGGCGCGCTGGCGATGAGCGAAGCAGGCGCCGGCAGCGACGTGATCTCGATGAAGCTCAAGGCCCAGTGGCAGGAGCCGAGTGCCTCCGGCGGCGGGTATTACCTGCTCAACGGCAGCAAGTTCTGGATCACCAAGGGGCCGGATGCCGACACGCTGGTGGTTTACGCCAAGACCGAGCCCGAGCTGGGCGCCCGCGGCGTCACCGCGTTCCTGATCGAAAAGGGCATGAAGGGCTTTTCGGTCGCGCAGAAACTCGACAAGCTCGGCATGCGCGGGTCGCACACCGGCGAGCTGGTGTTCCAGGACGTCGAGGTGCCCGCGGAAAACATTCTCGGTAACCTCAACGGCGGCGCCAAGGTGCTGATGAGCGGCCTCGACTACGAGCGCGCGGTGCTGGCCGCCGGCCCCATCGGCATCATGCAGTCGGTGATGGACAACGTCGTCCCGTACATCCACGACCGCAAGCAGTTCGGCCAGTCCATCGGCGAGTTCCAGCTGATCCAGGGCAAGGTGGCCGACATGTATACGGTGCTGCAGGCCGGCCGGGCCTTCTGCTACACCGTGGGCAAGAACCTCGACGCGCTGGGCTCCGAGCACGTGCGCCAGGTGCGCAAGGACTGTGCCTCGGTCATCCTGTGGTGCGCCGAGAAGGCCACCTGGATGGCCGGCGGGGGCGTGCAGATCTTCGGCGGCAACGGCTACATCAACGATTACCCGCTCGGCCGGCTCTGGCGTGATGCGAAGCTGTATGAAATCGGCGCGGGCACCAGCGAGGTGCGCCGCATGCTGATCGGGCGCGAGCTGTTCTCCGAGACGATGTGAGGCGGTGGTGAGCGACGACCGCCTGCCGCTTCCGATCCTGCAGGGCGAGCGCTGCCTGCTGCGCGCCTATGACGCCTCCGATGCATCGGCGCTGCGGGAGCTGGCCGACAATCCCCGGGTCTCATACAACCTCTTCGAAGGCTTTCCGTCCCCTTACTTGGCCGAGCACGCGGAAGCTTGGTGCGGCCGGGAAGCGAACTCGGGGCAGTTCGGCTATGTATGGGCGATCACCGTCGGCGGGGTGCTTGCGGGTACCGTCGGCTTCCAGCAACTGGAGAGGCCCGGCAATCGTTGCAACGCGGAGCTGGGCTACTGGCTGGGCGAGCCCTGGTGGGGTCGCGGCATCGCCAGCGATGCGGTGCGGCAGATGACCGATTGGGCATTCGCCGCCCTGCCGCAGATCACACGTATCTACGCGTCGATCTACGCGCGCAACGAGGGCTCGCAGGCGGTTGCACGCAAATGCGGCTATGTGAGAGAAGGCCTTCAGAAGCAGGCCGTCATCAAGCATGGCGAAGTGATCGATGCAGTTGTCTGGGCCACCTACCGCACCGAGATCGCCCGCCGCGACGCCGACATCGACGCCGCGCTGGCCGCCACGGCCGCCACCGCCATGGAGCGCGCGTGAACCAACCCGGCGCCATCGCCTGCATCGGCGGCGGAGGCTTTCTCGTCCGCGATGACAGCCACCTGCAGGAGGAGTTCCTGCTGTCTCTGATCCCGGAGTCGCGCCGCCGCGAGCGCCCGCGCGTGGTGTTCCTCGGCCTGGCGCATGGTGACCGTGAGCTGGGCCAGCTGAAGGCGCTGAAGACCTTCTCGAAGCTGGGATGCGACGCCTCCACGCTGCCGTTCTTCCCCTATGAGATGAAGCGCGACTACGTGGCGGAGGTGATGGCCGCCGACCTCGTCTACGTGGGCGGGGGCAACACGCCCGCCATGGTCGCTGTGTGGCGCGAGTTCGGTTTCGACCGCGCGCTGCACGACGCGTGGCAGGACGGCACGGTGCTGTCGGGTATCAGCGCCGGGGCCAACTGCTGGTTCGAGCACTACGTGACCGACAGCGTGCCGGGCGGTGGCGTACGCGCGGGCCTGGGCTGGATCAAGGGCACGTTCTGCCCGCACCTGGACAGCGAACCGTGGCGCCAACCGGTGCTCGCGGGTGTGCCGAACGCGCCCGCGTACGGCGTGCGCGAGGGCAGCATGATGGTGGTGCGGCTCGGCGCCGAGCCCGAGTTCGTGGCCGACAAGCCGGGTGTCACCGCCAGCGTGCGCCTGCCCGACGAGGCGGCGCGCGAAGTCCCCGCCATCGACTTGTCGTCGCGCTGAAGCCGCGCGCTCAATACACTGCGAAGACACGCACAACGACCCCGAAAGAACCATGTCCGACGACACCAGCACCGACCACGACCTCTCCGGCCTCTTCGAGAAGAACACCCGCTGGGCCGAAGGCATGGAGCGGCGCAGCCCGGGCTTCTTCACCAGCCTGCTCACCCAGCAGACGCCGCAGTACCTGTGGATCGGCTGCGCAGACAGCCGCGTGCCGGCCAACGAGCTGGTGGGCCTGCTGCCGGGCGACGTGTTCGTGCATCGCAACGTGGCCAACGTGGTGGCGCATTCCGACCTGAACGCGTTGTCGGTCATCCAGTACGCCGTCGATGCGCTCAAGGTCAAGCACATCATGGTGGTGGGCCATTCGCGTTGCGGCGGCGTCACCGCCGCGCTGGACAACACCCGCGTGGGCGTCGTCGACAACTGGCTGCGCCACGTGCAGGACGTCCGCAACGCGCACCTCGAGTTCCTGCAGCAACTGCCCGAGGATCGCCGCGTGGACGCGCTGGTGGAGCTCAACGTGCTGGAGCAGGCGCGCAACGTGTGCCTGTCCACCGTGGTGGAGGACGCCTGGGCCAACGGCCAGACGGTGGTCGTGCACGGCTGGGTCTACGGCCTGCACAACGGGCTGCTGCAGGACCTGAGCTTCACCGTCGAGAACACCGACGACGTGGCCGCCGCCTACCAGCGCGCGCTGTTCGCGCTGCGCCTGCGTCACATCCCGGTCGCCTGACGACGAGCACGGGCGCCGCGATGTTCCCGCACCCGCTGGACGACCCGAACGCGTTCGCGATCGCCCAGGCGATCGTCGAGGGCTTCGATCGGCACTACCGGCTGTTCAGCGCCGCGGCGCGGGCCGCGAAGTCGCGCTTCGAACAGGCCGACTGGCAAAGGCAGCTCGACGCCCAGCGCGATCGCATCGCGTTCTACGACCTGCGCGTGGACGAGGCCGTCGAGCGCCTGAACACCGAGTTCCGGGCCACCGAGCTTCCCGCCAGCACCTGGCACCAGGTCAAGCTGCACGCCATCGGGCTGCTGATCGACCACCACCAGCCCGAGCTCGCCGAGACCTTCTTCAACTCGGTGACGACCAAGATCCTCGACCGGCGCGACTTCCACAACGACTTCATCTTCGTGCGCCCGGCGCTGTCCACCGACTACATCGAAAGCGACGAGCCGGGCGCGGCGTCCACCTACCGCGCGTACTACCCCACCCGCGCGACGCTGCACGAGACCTGCCTGCGAGTCGTCACCAACTTCCAGCTGGAGGTGGAGTTCCACGACCTCGCACGCGACGTCGGCGACGTGGTGGCGGCGCTGCTGCGCGCACTCGGCGACGCGCGGCTGCGCGCCAACTTCCAGGTGCAGGTGCTGTCGTCGCTGTTCTTCCGCAACAAGGGCGCGTACGTGGTGGGCAAGATCGTCAACGGCTTCACCGAGCTGCCGTTCGCGCTGCCCTTCCTGCACGGCGACGACGGCCTGCTGGCGATCGATGCCGTGCTGATCGGCGAGGATGACCTGCTGCTGCTGTTCAGCACGGCACGCGCCTACTTCATGGTGGAGATGGGCGTGCCCAGCGCCACGGTGCAGTTCCTGCGCACGCTGATGCCGCGCAAGACGCGCGCCGAGCTGTACAGCCAGGTGGGCCTGCAGAAGCAGGGCAAGGCGCTGTTCTACCGCGACCTGCTCACGCACCTGCGCCACTCCAGCGACAAGTTCCGCATCGCGCCCGGCATCAAGGGCATGGTGATGCTCGTGTTCGACCTGCCGTCGTTCCCGGTGGTGTTCAAGATCATCAAGGACTTCTACCCGCCGCAGAAGGACACCACGCGCGAGCAGGTGATGGGCAAGTACCTGCTGGTGAAGCAACACGACCGCGTGGGCCGCATGGCCGACACGCTGGAGTTCTCCAACGTGGCGCTGCCGCGCCCCCGCTTCGACGACGAGCTCATCGCCGAGCTCCGGCACTTCTGCGGCAGCCTGCTGGAGGACGACGGCCGGACGCTGGTGATCCGCCACGCCTACATCGAGCGCCGCATGGTGCCGCTCAACATCTACCTGCAGGAGGCCGATCCGGCGCAACTGGAGCAGGCGGTGGTGGAGTACGGAAACGCCATCAAGGATCTCGTGTCGGCCAACATCTTTCCCGGCGACATGCTGTGGAAGAACTTCGGCGTCACGCGCCACGGCAAGGTCGTGTTCTACGACTACGACGAGATCGAAAACCTTACCGACTGCAACTTCCGCCGCGTGCCCGAGCCGCGCAACGAGGAAGAGGAGATGTCGGGCGAGGTCTGGTACACCGTGCGCCCGCGCGACGTGTTCCCCGAGACCTTCGGCCCGTTCCTGCTGGGCAATCCCGAGGTGCGGCGCGTGTTCATGGCCGAACACGCCGACCTGCTCGATGCCGACTACTGGCAGCAACGCAAGCAGCGCATCCTGGCGGGCTACGTGCACGACGTCTTCCCGTACGACCCGTCGCGGCGCTTCAGCGCGCAACGCTCCAACCCTTCCGATTCCGGGAACCGGACCACGCAGCCCGCTTCCGCCTGACCCCCCCCGTCCTTTCTTCAGGAGCATTCAAATGTCCGATTCCATCGTCATCGTTTCCGCCGCCCGCACGCCCATCGGCGGCATGCTGGGCGACTTCTCCGCGCTGGCCGCGTGGGAGCTGGGCGCCGTCGCCATCAAGGCGGCGGTCGAACGCGCCGGCGTGCCCGGCAACGCCGTCGACGAGGCGCTGATCGGCAACTGCCTGATGGCCGGCCAGGGCCAGGCCCCGGCGCGCCA
>JACMOG010000453.1 GCA_014378125.1 Vitreoscilla sp.
CCCTCCAACTCGGGCACGCCCAGCTGGTGGCGGATGTCGACGACCACCTCGGCGGTGGCGGTGGCCGTCAGGGCCAGCACGGTGGGATGGCCCAGCGCCTCGATGGCGGCGCCGATCTCGAGATAGGCCGGGCGGAAGTCGTGGCCCCATTGCGAGATGCAGTGCGCCTCGTCGATCACCAGCAGCGCGACGCCCTGCCCGGCCAGCGCGGCGCGGAACTCGGGGTCGGCCAGGCGCTCGGGGGTGGCGAACACGATGTCGCTGCGCGAGCTGGCGATGCGGTCCATCGAGGCGTCCTGCGCGCTGGCCTTCTGCGCGCTGTTGAGCTGCTCGGCCACCACGCCGGCCTCCTCGAGCTTGCCGGCCTGGTCTTTCATCAGGGAGATCAGCGGCGACACCACCACCGTGGTGCCCTTCAGGTGCAGCGCCGGCAACTGGTAGCACAGCGACTTGCCGGCGCCCGTGGGCATGATGGCCAGCGTCGGCTGGCCCGCCAGCACGCGCGAGATCACCTCGTGCTGGCCCGAGCGCAGGTCGTCGAAGCCGAAGGTGTCGCGCAGCGAGCGGCGCAGAGCCGCTGGAATGGAGGCAGTCATGCCCGGAAAGGTGGCAAGCGCCATGCCCTGGCGTCGCGGTTCAGCGGAACCTGATCGAAGGCGGCGGCACGGCCGAGGCGTCGGGCCGCGCGGCGTCCGGGTCGCCCTGGCGCGAGCCGAAAGCATGTGCATGGGCCCAGGTGAACTCCGCGCCGAACAGGAAGATCTGCGCCGAGTAGTACACCCAGGCCAGCAGCACGGCCAGCGAGCCCGCCGCCCCGAAGCCCGAGGCCAGCGCGCTCTTGCCGATGTACAGGCCGATCAGGAACTTGCCGATGGAGAACAGCAAGGCGGTGACCAGCGCGCCGATGCCCACGTCGCGCCAGTCGATGGTGGCCTGCGGCATCAAGCGGCAGATCATCGCGAACAGCGCCGTCGTCAGCACGAAGCTGATGACGAAATTGACGCCGTGCGCCAGCGGCGCCCATTCCGCGATCGACGAGGTGGACCAGCTCGAGAACGCGTCGAACGCGGCACTCGCGGCGAGCGACACCAGCAGCAGGAAGCCGAGCGCGAAGATCATGCCGATGGACAGCAGCCGGGCGCGCAGGGAGGCCCACCAGCTCGACACCTTCTTGCGCGTGGGCACCTGCCAGATACGGTTGAGGTCGTCCTGCAGCTCGCCCAACACCGACGTGGCGCCGATCACCAGCACCCACCACGCCGGTGATCGTGGCGATGACGCCCTCCGACGGCTTCGACACGTTCTTCAGCAGGTCCTGCACCGCCTGCGCGCCGCTCTGGGCGTGGTCGTCGATCCAGGCGTTGACGGCCCTGCTCAGGACCTTCCCGAGGCGGCGCAGGTACATTGGAATCCTTGCAGTCGTTGTGGCCAACCCGGCGGCAACGACCATGCCCGCACCCACAGCCGATCACGCCATGTTCATCGTCACGCTCACCTACCTGAAGCCCGTCGAGGAGATCGATGCCCTCATGCACGCCCACGTGGCGTGGCTGAAGACGGGCTACGACGACGGCCTGTTCATCGCATCGGGCCGGCGCGTGCCGCGCACCGGCGGCGTGATCATCGCGCGTTCAGGCGACGAACAGGCGCTGCGCGACAACCTCGCGCGCGACCCGTTCGTGATCCACGGTGCCGCGCGCTGCGACGTCGTGGAGTTCACGGCCAGCATGACGGCGCCGGGGGCCGAGGTGCTGAAGACGCTCTGACCCAGTCATCCTGCGCGCAGTCGCAGGATCCAAGATCGAGAAAAACGGGGTCTCTCGATGACCGGAGTGGCTAGAGCAACTTGTCGAGCGTGATGGGCAGGTCTCGGATGCGCTTGCCGGTCGCGTTGAAGACGGCGTTCGCCACCGCTCCCGTGACGCCGGTCATCGACACCTCGCCCAAGCCCTTGGCGCCCAGCGAGTTCACGTGCGGATCCACCTCGTCGACGAACGCGACGTCGATGTCGCCGATGTCGGCGTTGACCATCACGTGGTACTCGGCCAGGTTGCCGTTGACGAAGCGGCCGTTACGCGGGTCGAGCACCGACTCCTCGGTGAGCGCCATCCCCAGGCCCCAAATTACGCCGCCCAGCAGTTGGCTGTGCGCCGTCTTCGCGTTGATGATGCGGCCGGCGCCGAAGCGGCCCACGATGCGCGCCACCCTCACCAGCCCCAGGTCGCGGTCGACGTGCACCTCGGCGAACACCGCGCCGAACGAGTTCATCGAGAACTGCTTCTCCTCGTCGCCCGGCTTGCTGTCGCCGTCGGCCACCACCGGCGCCCCGCCCTGCCGGCTCAGCAGCACGGCCACGTTGTCGCGCCGGCCCGCTTCTGCGCGGTGGCGCAGCCAGCCGTCCTCGATGGCGACGTCGTCGGCGGCGACACCGTGCAGCGGAGAGCCGGGGTCGGCGATGGCCAGCGCGACGAGCGTCTGGCGCGCGATGGCGCACGCGGCATCGATCGCGGAGCCCACGCTCTCCATCGTCATCGAGCCGGCCGAGATCGGCGCCTCGGGCAGGTTCGTGTCGCCCAGCTCGAAGCGCACGCGCTCCACCGGCAGGCCCAGCGCGTCGGCGGCCACCTGGGCCATCACCGTGTAGGTGCCCGTGCCCAGTTCCGCAGTGCTGGAGCTGACCAGCGCGCGGCCGTCGGCGGGCACGCGCACGCGGGCCTTGCACGGGCTGCGCTTGGCGGGGCGCGTGGCGCTGGCGCAGCCCAGGCCGACCCGCCAGTGGCCGTCGCGCAAGGCGCCCGGCGTGGCGCTGCGGCGCGACCAGCCGATGCGCTCGGCGCCCAGCCGGTAGCACTCGGCCAGCGCCTTGGTCGAGTAAGGCGTGTTCTTCTGCTCGTCGCGGCGCGCGTCGTTGCGCAGGCGGAACTCCACCGGGTCGACACCGCACGCGATGGCCATCTCGTCCATCGCGCTCTCCAGCGCGAACATGCCGGTGGATTCGCCCGGCGCGCGCTGGAACGTGGGCGTGCCCACGTTGAGCCTGACCAGCCGATGCGCCGTTGCCACCGCCGGACTGGCGTAGAGCATGCGCGTGACGACCGCGCTGCTTTCCACCCAGTCCTCGATCACCGAGGTGGTGGACGTGGTGCGATGCTCGATCGCGGTCAGCTTGCCGCCCGCGTCGGCACCCAGGCGCAGCGTCTGCGCGGTGCGCGGCCGTCCGCCCACCGGACCGAACAGCTGCGGGCGCTGCATCACCAGCCGCACCGGCCGACCCACCTGGCGCGCGGCCATCGCGGCCAGCACCACGTGCGACCAGGCCGAGCCCTTGCCGCCGAACGCGCCGCCCACGAACGACGAGCGCACGTGGACGAGATCGGGCGAGATGCCGAAGGTGGCGGCCAGCGTCTTGCGCACGCCCGCCACGTACTGCGTGGAGTCTTCGATCGACAGCCTGTCGCCGTCCCAACTGGCCAGCGTGGCGTGCGGCTCCATCGGGTTGTGGTGCTGGA
Organism: Vitreoscilla sp.; assembly: GCA_014378125.1. The sequence goes on from JACMOG010000453.1 coordinate 3,510, forward strand.
ATGGCGTGGTGTAGGCGGCGTCCACCCGGTGCGCGGCGGACGACAGTCCGGCCTCGATGTCACCCCGGTTGGTGTCGGGCGGCCCGTTGTTGACCTTGTCCGGCGCATACGCGTTGGCGCGCTCC
>JACMOG010000454.1 GCA_014378125.1 Vitreoscilla sp.
GATCTGGCGCGAGTCGAGTGCGTGGGCGCTCATGGCTTGACGTCCGGCCACACCCACACGCAGGACGCCTCCAGGCGACGCAGCGCGAACGTGCTCACGCCGCCGCGGCCGCCCACGCGCACGCCGATGGGGTCGTCGCCGGGCTGTCCGAAGGCGATCACGCGCAGCGACGCGCCCTGCACGAAGCCGATCTCCATCAGCCGCAGCGCCATGCGCTCGTCATCGGCGCTGGAGCCCGCGGCGGTGTCGGCCGAGGCGAGGCGCACGCCGGCCACGGTGCCGGTGGCGTTGCGCGCCAGCGTGGTCAGTGGCACGCTGAGGCGCGCGTCCGGCTCGGGCGCGGCGGCGCGGCCATCGAGCGGCGCGGCGGCGGCATCGGCGACGTGCGGCGACGCGGGGGCGCCGAAGCGGGCAAGCACTTGACCGGACATGAAGAGGCGTTTCCAGGAATGCGACGAGGTTCTAAAGAAGAACCATTCTCATTCATTGTAGACCTCCGTCCGGCCGGTGTCATTGCACGGACATCAACGCAAGCTGGATCGCCTGCGACTATTGGCGCAATAGCTTCTATCGAAGACGTGGGCATCCTGGATTTGCCATAGTGGCCGCCCGGATCGACCCTTCTCACCGAGCGTCGCCTGCGCCTATCGGGTCAATAGCTATTGACGATGACAGTTCGATAGCATTTGCCTTATAGTTGATCCCAACGCAGCATTTACACAACCCCTGAAGGAAACACGATGTCCCTGATCAATACCCCCGTCCAGCCGTTCAAGACCGAAGCCTTCCACAACGGCAAGTTCATCACCGTCACCGAGCAGACGCTGAAGGGTCACTGGTCCGTGCTGATCTTCATGCCGGCCGCCTTCACCTTCAATTGCCCGACCGAAGTGGAAGACGCCGCCGACAACTACGCCGAGTTCCAGAAGCTGGGCGCCGAGGTCTACATCGTCACCACCGACACGCATTTCTCGCACAAGGTGTGGCACGAAACGTCGCCGGCCGTCGGCAAGGCCAGGTTCCCGCTGATCGGCGATCCGACGCACACGCTCACCAACGCGTTCGGCGTGCACATCCCGGAAGAAGGCCTGGCGCTGCGCGGCACGTTCGTGATCAACCCCGAAGGCATCATCAAGACCGCCGAAGTGCACAGCAACGAGATCGCGCGCGACGTGAAGGAAACGCTGCGCAAGGTGAAGGCCGCCAAGTACACCGCCGAGCATCCGGGCGAAGTCTGCCCCGCGAAGTGGAACGACGGCGCCTCGACGATCACCCCGTCGCTCGACCTCGTCGGCAAGATCTGATTCCCCGTAGATAGATAGACAGAAAGAAGGAGCTTCACATGCTTGACAACAACCTGAAGGCGCAGCTCAAGGCCTACCTCGAGCGCGTGAAGCTGCCCTTCGTGATCACCGCCTCGCTGGACGAAGGCAAGTCCTCGCAGGAGATGCACGACTTCCTGCAGGACATCGTCGGCCTGACCGACAAGATCGCTCTCAAGACCGACGGCACGGACGCGCGCCGCCCGTCGTTCGCCCTGGCGCGGCCGGGCGAGGAGGAGCGCATCCGCTTCGCCGCCATCCCGATGGGCCACGAGTTCACCTCGCTGGTGCTCGCGCTGCTGCAGACCGGCGGCCATCCGCCGAAGATCGAGCAGGAGCTGATCGACCAGATCAGGAACCTCGAAGGCGACCTGCACTTCGAGACCTACATGAGCCTCACGTGCCACAACTGCCCGGACGTGGTCCAGGCGTTGAACCTGCTGGCCGTGCTCAACCCGCGCGTGAAGAGCGTCGTCATCGACGGCGGCCTGTACCAGGAAGAAGTGGAACGCCGCCAGGTGCTGGCCGTGCCCATGGTGTTCCTCAACGGCGAGCATTTCGGCCAGGGCCGGATGGAAGTCGACGAGATCGTCAAGAAGCTCGACACCGGCTCGGCCGCGCGCGACGCCGCCAAACTGGGCAGCAAGCAAGCCTTCGACGTGCTCATCGTCGGCGGCGGCCCCGCGGGCGCGGCCGCTGCCGTGTACGCGGCGCGCAAGGGCATCCGCACCGGCCTGCTGGCCGAGCGCATGGGCGGCCAGACCATGGACACCATGAGCATCGAGAACTTCATCTCGGTGCTCGAGACCGACGGACCCAAGTTCGCGGCGGCGCTGGAAAACCACGCCAAGCGCTACGATGTCGACATCATGAACCTGCAGCGCGCCACGCAGCTGCAGCCCGCCGGGGCCGATGGCCTGGTGAGCGGGACGCTGGACAACGGCGCCACCCTCAAGAGCAAGACGGTGATCGTGTCCACCGGCGCGCGC
>JACMOG010000455.1 GCA_014378125.1 Vitreoscilla sp.
CCGATCGATGCGCTGGACGTGCGCGCGTCTCCCTCTTGAATCGCTGGCTTTCGCGCTCACCTCCGCTCACGAACGCCGTGCACGACCTCGCCCTGATCGCCCATCACCCCGCCGACCCCGTCCGCCGCCGCCTGTTGCGCGCCGCCGCGGCCGGCGCCGGGCTGGCGCTGCCCGGCGCCCGGGTCCCGGCCCAGCAGCGCGGGGGCGGGCGGGGGGCCCCGCGCCCGCACTTCGAGTCGCTGGTCCCGGCCGCCGAGATCGAGGCGGAGGCCGCGCGCGGCTATCGCGACATGCTGGCCCAGGCTCGCGCCAGGCACCTGCTCGCCGAGCCCGTGCACCCGCAGCTGAAGCGCCTGGTCTACATCTCCGAACGCCTGAGGCCGTTCGCCGGCATGTGGAACGAGCGCGCCGTGGGCTGGCAGTGGGAGGTGAACCTGATCGGCTCGCCGCAGGTCAACGCGTTCTGCATGCCGGGCGGCAAGATCGCGTTCTACTGGGGCATCCTCACCAAGCTGAAGCTCACCGACGACGAGGTGGCGATGGTGATGGGCCATGAGATGACCCACGCGCTGCGCGAGCACGGGCGCGCGCAGATCGGCAAGCAGGTGGCCACGCAGGGCACCATCTCGCTGCTGGCCGGGCTGTTCGGCTGGGGCATGGCCGGCCGCCAGATGGCGGGCATGGGCGGACGCCTGCTGTCGCTGAAGTACAGCCGCGACGACGAGACCGAGGCCGACCTGATCGGCCTGGAGCTGGCGGCGCGCGCCGGCTACGACCCGCGCTCGGCGCTGTCGCTGTGGCAGAAGATGGAGGCGGCCGGCAAGGGCGCGCCGCCGGCCTTCCTGTCGGACCATCCGTCGAACCCGGATCGCCTGCGCACGATCGCCGCCAACATCCCGCGCGTCCAGGGGCTGTACGACCGTGCCCCCAAGCCGGATGTACGGTACGGCCCGCCCGCATCGGGCGGAAATTCCGGCAAGGGCTGACCTTCCCGACTCGTCGCTGGCCCGCGACGATACGCCCGCGCACGGTGCATTCCCTCTGTTTGGGGCCGTTTCCCGCTCGGCCTTAGGGGGGAAACGCGAGGGGAGGTATGCACGTTGCCCCTATGGGTCGTGACCTCGGTGCTCTGGCGCTCGCGGGTCCGATAAATCCCGCCGCATGGGGCGACGGGCCAAACTTTTCGGAGTACCAGACATGACTTCACAACACGACCAAACCGGCCGTCACGACCAGCAAGACCAGGCTGGCGCGCAAGGCCAGCAAGGCGGCCAACCGAGCGGTGGCCGCGGCTTCGCCGGCATGGACCGCGAGCGCCAGCGCGAGATCGCCAGCCAGGGCGGCCGCGCCGCGCACGCGAGCGGCAACGCTCACCAGTTCACCTCGGAAGAGGCGCGTGCCGCCGGTTCCAAGCGCCACGCCAACAACGCGTCGCGCGCCGCCGCTACCAACACGAGCGCTCCCAAGGGCGATTCGTCCCTCAGCTGACGCGGCTGCGACCCGCGTCGGGGCGGGTCAGGTTTGCGGTAAACGCTACAGCAAAGCGTGGGCTCGTCCCACGCTTTTTGCTTTTGTGGAACGTCCTGGCGAAGCTCGAGCGCGTGAGGATTCGTAAAGGCGCGCGCCTCCACTTGGGGCATGTCGATCGGACGGCGTCACTCCGGATGCTTATGATCGCGCCATGCACATTGCCCTGATCGCGCACGACGCCAAGAAGGACCTCATGGTGACGCTCGCGCGTGACTTCGCCCCGTTCCTCGCCCGCTGCCACGTGATGGCCACCGGCACCACCGGATCGCGCCTGATCGCCGAGGCCGGACTCGCGGTTGAACGATTGCTCAGCGGACCGCTGGGCGGCGACCTGCAGATCGGCGCGCGGCTGGCCGAAGGCAAGGTCGACGCGGTGATCTTCCTGCGCGACCCGATGACGCCCCAGCCGCACGAGCCGGACATCAACGCCCTGGTGCGGGCCTGCGACGTTCATGACGTGGTGTGCGCCACCAACGAGTCCAGCGCCCGCCACGTGATGAAGGCGCTGGCCGCGGAGCTCGACGCGCAACAGGCCTGACTTTCGAAGGAAGCGATGACCCCGATCCCAACCGCCCGGCGCGTCGCGCAAGCCCTGTCCATCGCGCTGGTCGCGGCGTCCCTCGCGGCCTGCGGCGGCGGCGGCGGCGGCGGCGGTAGCAGCGGCGCAGTCGTCGACCCCGGCAACTACGTCGACGCCAACCGCTATTCGGCGGCCGCGGGCGCCTCGCTGTCGGCGCCCAACGAACACACCGCGACCACGCACGGCGCCCCCGCGCAGGGCGGCACCGACATCGCCTACACGGCCACCGCCGGGCACCTGTCGGCGCTGTCGTCCACGCAGGCGCCGGAGGCGTCGATCTTCTACGTCGCCTACACGGCCGACGGCGCGGCGGCGGCCACCCGGCCCGTCACGTTCTTCTTCAACGGCGGCCCGGGCTCGGCCACGGTCTGGCTGCACCTGGGGTCGTTCGCGCCCAAGCGCCTCGTCACCGGCGTGCCGGCCACCACGCAGGCGCTGCCGTTTCCCTACGTGGACAACGCCGAGAGCCTGATCGACACGTCCGACCTGGTATTCGTGGACGCTGTGGGCACCGGCCTGTCGGAGGCCATCGCGCCCAACACCAACCAGACATGGTGGGGCGTCGACCAGGACGCCGCCGTGCTGCGCGACTTCGTCGAGCGCTGGCTGGCCGTCAACGGCCGCACCGCCTCGCCGCTGTTCCTGTACGGCGAGTCGTACGGCACCACCCGCGTGCCCGTGCTCACGCGACTGCTGGAGACTGCCGGCCAGCGCGTGCACGGCGTGGTGGAGCTGTCGTCCATCCTCGACTACAACAGCAATTGCTCGGTGGAGGGCGGCACGCCCACGGTCGATTGCGAGGGCTTCCTGCCCAGCTATGCGGCCGTGGGCAGCTGGTACCACCTCGCGCCGTCCGTGCCGACGGGTTCGGACTCCGAGCTCGCCACGGTGTCCAGCTACGCCGACTCCACCTACGGGCCCGACGCCGCCACGTGGCTGGCCACGCGCACGCTGCCGCCGGCCGACCACGTGGCCATGCTGCAGGCGTTCACGGGACTGTCCACGACGATCTGGGACCAGCAGTTCGACATGGACTACGACACCTTCCGGCATCACCTGATCGCCAATACCGACCTCGGCGTATACGACGGCCGCATCTCCGCGCCGCTCGGCTCGCCGCTGGACGCCGACGACGAGCCGTCGAACACGTTCGTCGAACCCGGCTTCACGGCCGCCATCAAGACCGTGCTGCCCAACGTGCTGGGCTTCACCACGCCGTCCACCTACGTGCTGTCCAGCGACGCGATCGACCACTGGAATTTCTCGCACGGGGGCCGCTCCCTGCCCGACGTGGTGCCCGACCTGAGCGCCGCCCTGGCCCTCGACCCGTCGCTGAAGATCCTGTTCCTGGGCGGCCACCACGACCTGATCACGCCGTTCCACCAGACCGAGCTGGACGTCGCGCGGCTGCCCGCGGGCGCGCCGGTGGCGCTGCACTTCCATCCCGGGGGCCACATGACCTATCTCGACGACGGCTCGCGTCCGTTGATGAAGGCCGAGCTGGCCGCGTTCTACGCCTCGACGCTGGGAGCCCGCTGATGCGCACCGCCGCCTTGTCCTTCGTGCTGATGGGCGCCGCCACGTTGGCCCGGGCCGCGCCGCACCTCGATCCCGGCGCGCCGCCGCTGGCCACGCGGGCGGCCGCGCAAGCGGAGAACCGCACGCGGCCGGCGTCCGTGGGTGCCGTGCTGCAGTCCGACGCCGAGCGCCACCTGCAAGCCAGCTTCGACGCGGCCGACACGCCGCATCGCGGCACGTTGTCGCGCGACGAGGCCCGGGCGGGCGGGTTCGGCTGGATCGCCAACCACTTCGACGCGATCGACACGGCGCGCGCGGGGCGCGTGAGCTTCGACGACGTGCGGCGTTACCTCAAGCTGCGCGATGCTGGCGCGACGAGCGCCGCGAGATAGTCAGCCAGACGTCGTCGCGTGCGCGGCGGCGGAGATCCGCGCGGTCTCGGCGGCCGCCTCGGCGCCGCGCGCGGCCATCCACGGCAGCACGTCCTGCGCGCGCATCGGCCGGGCGAACAGGTAGCCCTGGAGCTCGTCGCAGTCCAGGCCGGTCAGCACGTCGCGTTGCCCGACCGTCTCCACGCCCTCGGCCACCACGCCCAGGCCCAGGTCGTGGGCCAGGTGCACGCCGGCGCTGACGATGGCGCGCGCGTCGGCGCTGGTCTCCAGGTCCATCACGAAGCTGCGGTCGATCTTGAGCTGGCGCGCCGGCAGGCGGCGCAGGTAGCTGAGGCTGGAATAGCCGGTTCCGAAGTCGTCGATGGACAGCAGCACGCCGATGTGGGCCAGCCCGCTGATGGCGGTCTGCGTGGCCTTGACATCGCCCATCGCCACGGATTCGGTGATCTCGCACAGCAGCTGGTCGGCGTCGATGTCGTGGCGCAGGAGCGCCTGCTCGATGCGATCGACCAGGTCCGCCTCGCGCAGCCGGTGCACCGAGAGGTTGATCGCCACGTTCATGCGCACGCCCTGCGTGGCCCAGGCCTCCACCTGGCGGCAGGCGTCATCGATCACCCAGTCGCCCAGCCTGCCGATGAGGCCGAAGCGCTCGGCCAGCGGGATGAACACGGCGGGGCTCACCATGCCGTGCTCGGGGTGCAGCCAGCGCAGCAAGGCCTCGACGCCGTGGGTCTCGCCGGTGCGGCCGTCCACCTTGGGCTGGTAGAGCAGCTCCAGCTGGCCGTTCACGACGGCGTGGCGCAGGACGTTCTGCAGGCCCAGCATCTCGGGTCGCGGGCCCTCCAGCCGTTCCTCGAAGTGCGCCCACGTGTTGCCGCCGGCGCGCTTGGCCTCGCCCATGGCCGCATCGGCGTGCGCCACCAGGCGCTCGCGCGGGCCGTGTTCGGGATAGGTGGCGATGCCCACCGAGCACGAGATCTGGATCGGGCGCGGCGGCGTCGCGATGGACTGCCCGATGGCCTCGACGATGCGGCGCGCCGCGATCACCGGATCCACCAGCGCCGTCTCGCATTCCATCAGCATCACGAACTCGTCGCCGCCCAGGCGCGCCACCGTGTCGCCCGCGCGCACGCTGGCGCGCAGTCGCCGCGCCACTTCCTTGAGCACGATGTCGCCCGTGGCATGGCCCAGCGCGTCGTTGACCGGCTTGAAGCCGTCGAGGTCGATGTAGAGCACCACCACCTTGGCGCCCTCGCGACCGTCGGCCACGGAGGCGGCCAGCCGCTGCAGGGACTTGGACAGCAGCTTGTCGAACAGCGCGCGGTTGGGCAGGCTGGTGAGCGGGTCGCGCAACGCCCGCTGGCGCAGCCGCTCGTTGGCCTTGCGCAGGCGCGCGTTGAGCCCGGTGGTGGTGGCGCGCATCCGCGCCTCCAGCCGGCCCACCAGCAGCGACGCGCCCACCAGGGCCACGCCGCCGGCCACCAGCAGGCCGCCCAGGTTGCGGCCGGACACCGCCTCCTCGTTGAGCGACAGCGAGTTCACGGCGAAGCTGGCGGGGGCGATGCCGGCGTAATGCATCGCGCTGACCAGGCCGCCCATGACGGCGGTGCTGGCCAGGCGGAAGCCCGCTCCGCGGCGCGTGCTGCGCGCCAGGAAGAAGGCCTCCAGCGAGGTAGCCGACGCGCAGATCGCGATCACCACGGTACCGATCACCACCTGCCAGTTCCATTCGATCGCGGGGGCCATGCCCAGCGCGGCGACGCCCACGAAGTGCATGGCGGCGAGTCCCGCGCCCACGCCCAGCGCGGCCGTCCAGAGGCGCGGCCACGCGAGCCGGTCGTGGCTGGCGGCGTGCAGCGCGATGGCCGAGGCGGCCACCGCCGCCGCCCACGACAGCGCGGTCAGCACCGCGCCGAAACCCAGCGGGATCGGCAGCGTCAGCGCCATCAGCGCGGTGAAGTTGGCGGCCCACAGGCCGGTGCCCATCGCCAGCGATCCGCCCAGCCACCAGCGCAGCGCCAGCGTGCGGTCGACGCCGCGCAGGCGCTGGCTCGCGTCGAGCGCGGCATGGCACGCGAACCCCGCGATCAGCAGGGAACACGCCACCAGCAGCGGGTCGTGGGAGAGGGACAGGTCGTTGGGCAAGGGGAACGTCTCCGGGGCCCCGGCGCGAGCGGTGCGAGCGGCGCCAGGGGATCCCAGGGAACGTCTTCGGCAGGTGCCCGCCGAACCTGACCGCTGTTACGAACGCACGTAGGCGTAGCCGGCGTGCTCGCGGCGGATCAGCTCGACCACGCCGGCGGGCACCACGCTGACGCCGGGCACGAGGTCGGCGGCCTCGATCTTGAAGCCGCGCATCGAGTTCTGGCAGGCCGCGATGCGCACGCCGTGGCCCAGCGCCGCGGCCAGCCTGTCGGCGACGACGGAGTCCTTCTTGAGCATCGCGATGGCGGGGCCGTAGACCACCAGCTCGATGTCGGCCTTGTCCGCGCCGATGCCTTCGAGCGCGTTGGCGATGTTGCCGAGCACGAAGTTCCACTTGGCCGGATCGGCGTCGGTGGCCGCGAAGATGGCCTGTTCCCGGGCCGGCGCGGTGGCGCTGCCATCGGCGGCGTGGGCGGACATCGCGGCGGCGACGAGGACGGCGGCGGCGAGCCGGGCAATGGCGTGGAGGGCGGTCATGGTGGATTCCTGGAAGATGGATGGCTGGATATACCCCGGGCTCGAACAAACCGCAACACTCTGGTGCCGAAACCAGGCCACGTTGCCGGTACGATCGGCGCCCAGTGAAAGGGCATACCTTCAATGACGTGGTTCGGGCGACTGAAGCGCTGGTCGGGCGTCGCACCGCAGATGCCATTGCCGGACGCGCGCTGCACCTGTTGCTGCGATGAGCTGACGGCGTTGTCGACCCGCGCGATGATGCACGACACCCTCGCGGCCGCGCTGCGTTCGGGCGTCCGCGGCGCCGTGGCGCTGCTCGACATGGATCGCTTCGGGCATTTCAACGCACGCCACGGCCGCGGCCCCGGCGACGAGCTGCTGCGCGCGATCGCCGCGCTCCTGCGCGAGGAGCTGTCGTCGGCCAGTTGCCTGGCGCGCGCCGGCGGCGACCGGTTCGTCGCCTTCCTGCCCGGCCTCGACCTCGACGCCGCCATGCGCCTCGCGCAACGCTGCGTGGAGGCGATGCGCGAGCCCGTGATCCTGTCCTGCGGCCCGGAGACGATCACGCTGTCGGTGGGCGTGGCCGCGCTGGACGGCGAGCCCGGCCGCGCGGCGGAGGCCGTCTGGGACGCCTGCGACCGGGCGTTGCGGGCCGCCCGGGCCCGCGGGCCCGGCCGTGCGGACTCCTAGCCGCGGTAGAAGTACTGATCGAGCACGCTCACCGGCGTGATCGAGTCGATCGGCAGGTTGTTGTTGGACGCCGAGTCACGCACGGCGTCGGGCGAGGGGCCGTCGTAGATGCAGAACGTCTTGCGCAGGTCGGCGGTCACGTACGAGTGCACCCACGTGACGCCACTCCTGGCCTTGGTGCCGACCACCGACATGCAGACGTCGGCGCCCTGGTTGTCGAGGGGAATGTGCAGGCCGTCGGGAAACGTGCGTTCGACCATGTAGCGGGGCATGAGGGACTCCTTGGTGGGTGGTTCGGCCGGCATCGACCGAGGACCAAGGTTAGGGCGCACGCGTTCGCGCGGCGACGGCAACGCTGCCCTGATTGCGCCCGGCGGCTGCCTATTTCGGCGCGGCTGTTGACGCCCAGCTTCGCGAAGGCCGCGGCCACATGGTGGTCGACCGTGCGCACCGATCGGCACAGGCGCTCGGCGATCTCCGAGTTGCGCAGGCCGGCGCACAGCAGCGCCAGCACCTCGC
>JACMOG010000456.1 GCA_014378125.1 Vitreoscilla sp.
ACTGTCCTACACGCGTTGATGGGCTCGACCTACCCCCCGCGCCAGGCCTTCGGTTCGACACTGGTGAAGACTCGACAATAAAGGCGGAGACCCCATGAACGACAGCCGTTGCGGCCACGACCGCGCCCCTTTCCGGAGGTCGCGATGAGCGGCGACGTGCACGTCATTCCCGCGTCGCGCGAGACGCTGACGCTGGACGTGGAGCGCATGGGGGCGCCGGGCGAACCGCCGCGCGAGCAGGACCGCGTGCTGCTGCACATGCCCATCGACGTGCGCAGCACGTCGATGGTGGTCGTCGCCTCGCTGCTGAGCCTGTACGCGCTGCAATGGGCGGCCGAGATCGTGATCCCGGTGCTGATGGGTCTGCTGTTCAGTTACGCGTTGACGCCGCTGGTGGACCGCCTCGTGCGCGTGGGCATCCCCCGCGCGCTGGGCGCCGCCGTGGTGATGGTGGCCCTGGTGGGCGGACTCGCGTGGACGACGTGGTCGTTGAGCGACCAGGCCAACAGCCTGATCACCTCGCTGCCGGATGCCGCGCAGAAGCTGCGCGACACGCTGCACCCGAAGCTGCGCGACCCGAACCCGTCGACGATGGACCAGTTCCAGAAGGCCGCCACCACGCTGGCCCAGGCCACCGACAGCAATGCGAAGACGACTCCGGGCGTCGCCAAGGTGCAGATCGTCAAGGCATCGTTCAACATCCAGGACTACCTGTTCACCGGCACCATGCGCGCGGCCCAGGCCGCGGCGCAGGTGGTGGTGGTCGCGTTCATCACGTATTTCCTGCTGGCCGCCGGCGACACGTTCCGGCGTAAGCTCGCCCGCATTGCCGGCCCCAACTTCGCCAAGCGCAAGATCACGGTGCAGGCGCTCGACGAGATCACCGAGCAGATCCAGCGCTACCTGCTCGTGCAGCTGCTCACCAGCGTGGTGGTGGGCGTAGCCAGCGCGCTGGCCTTCTGGGCGCTGGGCTTCAACAACGCCGCGGTGTGGGGCGTGCTGGCCGGCGTCCTCAACATGGTGCCCTACGTGGGTACGATGGTGATCTGCGGCGCCTCGGCGGTCGTCGCGCTGCTGCAATTCGGCACCCCGCAGATGGCAGCCGCCGTGGGCAGCGTCTCCATCATCCTGCACGTGATCACCGGCTACATCATCACGCCGTGGCTGACCAGCCGCACCAGCCGGCTCAATGCCGTCGTCGTGTTCGTGGGCGTGCTCGCCTGGGGCTGGCTGTGGGGCGTCTGGGGTCTGCTGTTGGGCACGCCCATCCTGATGGCGTTGAAGGCCGTCTGCGACCGCGTGGACGAGCTGAAGGCGCTTGGCGAGCTGATGGGCGGCAACTTGAAGCCGGCCGAAACCAGCGGCACGGTGAGCGCATGACCGGCGCCAAGCTCAAGACCGTCAAGCCGGCGGAACGCGCCGCGGTGCTCTCCAGCAGCCGCAACCTGAAGATGGCGCGCTCCGCGCACGCCTATGTGCGCGGCAACACGCGCCAGTTCTACGAATGGCTACAGGCGCAGGCGCCGGATTCCCTGCCCGAAGGCCCAGCCATCTGGATCTGCGGCGACTGCCACCTCGGCAACCTCGGCCCCATCGCCAACATGAACGGCAGCGTGGAGATCCAGATCCGCGACCTCGACCAGACCGCCATCGGCAATCCGGCGCACGACCTGATCCGCCTGGGCCTCTCGCTGGCCATGGCCGCGCGCGGCTCCGACCTGCCCGGCGTCACCACCGCGGTGATGCTGGAGCAACTGATG
>JACMOG010000457.1 GCA_014378125.1 Vitreoscilla sp.
CTGCGGCGCGCGACCGAGCTGCAGACCCGCGGCATCCATCACCTGAATGTCGGAACCAGCGGCGGCATCGCCGGCCTCGAGCGCGGCTACTGTCTCATGATCGGCGGTGACGCGGCCTCGGTCGGGCATCTCGCCCCCGTGTTCAAGCCCCTGGCGCCAGGCGCGGGCAGCCTGAAGTCCACGCCGGGCCGTGCCGTCGGCGCCGGCAGCGCGGACCAGGGCTGGCTGCACTGCGGTCCGCACGGCGCGGGCCACTTCGTCAAGATGGTCCACAACGGCATCGAGTACGGCGTCATGGCGGCCTTCGCCGAGGGCTTCAACATCCTGCACCACGCCAATGTCGGCAAGGGCGCGAGCGTGGTCGATGCCGAGACGACGCCGCTGCGTCACCCTGAGCTCTACCAGTACGAGCTGGACCTGCCCGAGATCGCCGAACTCTGGCGTCGCGGCAGCGTCATCGGCTCGTGGCCGCTCGACCTGACGGCCGCGGCATTGGCCGCGGACCCGGCCCTTGAGGGTTTTCATGGGCGGGTCTCCGACTCCGGCGAGGGCCGCTGGACCATCCAGGCCGCCATCGACGAAGCGGTCCCGGTCCCGGCACCGGTGCTGAGCGCGGCGCTGTACGCCCGTTTCAGCTCACGCGGCGAGGCCGACTTCGCCAACCGGGTGCAGTCGGCGATGCGGCATGAATTCGGTGGCCATGTCGAAAAGCCCGCCGCCGAACCTGGATCGAAGGCCTGAGATGAACAGCAACCCTTCCACCCCCCTGCCCCCGTCCGATGCGCTGGTCCTGTTCGGCGCAACCGGCGACCTCGCGCACAAGAAGATCTTCCCGGCGCTCTACGCGATGTGCAAAAGCGGTGCGCTCGCGGTTCCCGTCATCGGCGTCGCGTCATCTCGCTGGGATGTCGCGCGCTTGCGCGCGCACGCCAGGGATGGCATCGAGACGGCCGATCCGGGCTGCGATCCGCAGGTGCTCGAGCGGCTGCTGGCGCTGCTGCAGTACGTGAGCGGGGACTACAACGATCCGGCCACCTTCAGCGAACTCAAGCGCGCGCTGGGCGCGGCGCAGCGCCCGGCGCATTACCTGGCCATCCCGCCGGTGCTGTTTGCGACGGTGATCGACGCCCTGGCGGCGGCCGACCTGGGCGCGAACGCCCGCGTGATCGTCGAGAAACCATTCGGGCGCGATCTGGCCTCGGCCCGCGCACTGAACCGCTCGGCGCGCAAGGTGTTCGAGGAAGACTCGATCTTCCGCATCGATCACTTCCTGGGCAAGGAAGCGATCATGAACATCCTGTACTTTCGCTTTGCCAATGCGGTTTTCGAGCCGGCCTGGAACCGCGACCATGTTGCGAGCGTGCAGGTTACCCTGGCCGAGAGCTTCGGCGTCGAGGGCCGCGGCGCCTTCTACGAGGGCGCCTGCTGCCTGCGCGACGTGGTGCAGGACCACCTGTTCCAGATCGTGGCCCTGCTGGCGATGAAGCCGCCCGCCAGCCGCGGCTTCGAGGCCGTCCACCGCCAGAAAGCCGACGTCTTCGACGCGATGCGCCCGCTGGCAGCCGAAAACCCCCTCGGCCAGTACGAGGGTTATCGCGACGAGGCGCACGTCGCGCCGGACTCCGACGTCGAAACCTTCTGCGCGGTCCGCCTGCATATCGACTCGGCGCGCTGGAGCGGGGTGCCCTGGTACCTGCGCTCGGGCAAACGGCTGGCGCAGACCGCCTGCGAGGTGACGGTGCGCTTCAAGCCGCCGCCGCAGAACCTGTTCGGGGACGCGGCCGTCGGCGAAGACGCGAATTACCTGCGCTTTCATCTGGCGCCGCATTCGACGATCGCATTGGGTGCCCGGGTCAAGCGGGCCGGCCGGGAGTTCGTCGGCGACCAGCGCGAGTTCATCCTGCTGGAGGAGGCGCCGGGCGATCAGGACCCCTACCAGCGCCTGCTGACCGACGCCATGAACGGCGACGGCGCGCTGTTCGCACGCGAGGACACCATCGAGGCCGCGTGGGCCGTGGTGGAGCCGGTGCTGGTCGAGCATCCGCAGGCGCTTCCCTACGCACCCGGCAACTGGGGGCCGGCCGCCGCGAATCACTTCATCGCGCCCGACGGCGGCTGGCGCAACCCGGGCGTGCAGCGATGAGTCCGCCGACGGAACTGGTGATCCTGCTGGACGTGGACAACACGCTGCTCGATAACGACCGCGTGATCCGCGACCTGGGCGATCACCTGCTGCGCGAATTCGGCGTCGCCCAGGCGCAGCGCTACTGGGCGGCATTCGAGCAGTTGCGTGCAGAACTGGGCTACGCCGATTATCTGGGCGCTCTGCAGCGCTATCGCGCCCATGAAGCCGAGGATGCGATGAACGACCCGCAGTTGCTGCAGATGTCGACTTTCCTGATCGACATAGTCGCCGCCGCCAGGCAATAAATGAACATGCAGGCAGGCCGAACGGAGAACCAATGAAGATCGATCCCAACGACTATCGCGTGCGCGAGGGCGACGACGTCGACCTGGGCCGGTGGCCGACGCGCGGCAAGCCCCTGTGCAAGTCGAAGAAGGCGTACCGCAAGCTACTTCAGGAGCATGTCGAGCAGCTGAGCGACCACCAGGAACTGCTCTACGCGTCCAACAGCCACGCGCTGCTGCTCATCTTCCAGGCGATGGATGCGGCCGGCAAGGACGGCGCCATCAAGCACGTGATGTCGGGCGTCAATCCGCAGGGCTGCCAGGTGTTCAGCTTCAAGCATCCGAGCGCGCTCGAGCTGCAGCACGACTTCCTGTGGCGCACCACGCGCAACCTGCCCGAACGCGGGCGCATCGGCATCTTTAACCGCTCGCACTACGAGGAGGTGCTGATCGTCCGCGTGCACAACAGCCTCCTGCACAGCGAGGGCCTACCCGATGCTGCTACTGACGAATCCGTGTGGCACGGCCGCTACCGCTCGATCGTCGACCTGGAAAGGCACCTGCACGCCAACGGCACGCGC
>JACMOG010000458.1 GCA_014378125.1 Vitreoscilla sp.
GCGAGATCGTCAACCGCGTCGAGCGCACGTTCCAGGGAATCGAGGGCGTCGACCAGGCGCGCTCGCAGGCCAGTGCCCAGGAGGGCTACGCCCAGTTCCTGCTGTTCTTCGACTTCCACAAGGACATGACGCAGGCGTCCGACGAGATCCGCAACGCCATCGGCACCGTGCGCTACAAGCTGCCGGTGGAGATGCGCGAGCCGGTGCTCACGCGGGTCGACCCGTCGTCCGATCCGGTGATGTCGCTGGCCATGTCGTCGAAGACCCTCAGCCACGCCGAGCTCTCGCACATCGCCGAAGACCAGCTGGCCGACCGCTTCCGCGCGATCGCGGGCGTGTCCACCGTCGACATCACCGGCGCGCGCACCCGCGAGCTGTCGGTGCTGCTGCATTCCCAGAAGCTGCGCGAATACAACGTGTCCGTCACCGACGTCGTCACGGCGCTGCGCACGCAGAACGCCACGGCGCCGGTGGGCAAGGTGCGCGGCGCGCTGGAAGACCAGAGCATCCGCCTGGTGGGCCGCATCGAGTCCCCCGGCGAGTTCAACCAGATCCCGGTCAAGCGCATGGGCGACACGCTCATCCGCCTGGGCCAGGTGGCCACGGTGGAAGACGGATTCGCCGAGGACACCAGCCACAGCCAGCGCGACGGCCGCGCCAACGTGGGCATCTACGTGTCGCGCACGCGTGACGCGAGCACGGTCAGCGTGGCGCAGCAGGTGCGCGACCTCGTCGGCACCATCAACAAGGAGCAGGCCGGCAAGGTCGAGATCGAGGTCACGCGCGACGGCGGCAAGGACGCCAAGAGCAGCCTCGACAACGTGGTGCACTCGCTGTTCTTCGGCGCGTTCCTCACGGTGGCCGTGGTGTTCGTGTTCCTCAACTCGTGGCGCTCCACGCTCATCACGGCGCTGTCGCTGCCCACCTCGGTGCTCACCGCGTTCATCGCCGTGTGGCTGTGCGGCTTCACGCTCAACTTCATGAGCCTGCTGGGGCTGTCGCTGGCCATCGTCGTGCTGACCTACGAGGTGATCGTGGTGCGCGATAACATCGTGCGCCACATGCAGCGCGGCGAAGACCGGCGCACCGCGGCGCTCAACGGCACGGCCGAGATCGGCATGGCCGTGGCCGCCACCACGTTCTCCATCGTGGCGGTGTTCGCGCGGGTGGCCTTCATCTCGGGCATCTCCGGCGAATGGTTCCGGCCGTTCGGCCTCACCGTGGTGGCCTCGGTCATCGTCAGCCTGCTGATCTCCTTCACGCTCGACCCGATGCTGTCGGCCTACTGGGGCGACCCGGTGGACATGCACGACGCCCCGCGCAAAGGCATCGGCGGCGTGCTCAAGCGCTTCAACGACTGGTTCGACCACCAGGCCGATCGCTACGGCAACGTCATCGCCTGGGCGTTGAAGCACCGCTGGACCATGGGCTGGGTGGCGTTCCTCAGCTTCGTGGCCGCCATCGCGCTGCAGTCCACGCTCGGCGGCACCGACTTCCTGCCCAAGTCCGACGTCGGCACCATCGCGGTCACCGCGCGCATGCCGCCCAGCAGCAGCCTCGAATACGCCCGCATGAAGGCCGAGGCCGTCACCCGGTTGGCGCAGCAGTTGCCGGAATACAAGCACGTCAGCGCCCGAATCTCGCCCGACAACATCCGCCTGTACGTGGACATCGGCAAGAGCACCCAACGCAAGCGCAGCGCCAGCGACGTGGCCAACGACCTGCGCGCGCGAGTCGCCAGCCTGGTGGGCGGCGAATACGTGGTGATCGACAACCTCAACAGCGGCACCGACAAGCCCGTCCAGGTGCGCTTCTACGGCACCGATGCGCGCCGCCTGCTGGCCATCACCAACGACTTCATGACCAAGCTGCGCCAGGTGCCGGGCGCGGTCGACGTGGGACTGTCGCAGCAGGACCCGCAACAGGAACTGCGCATCGACCTCGACCGCGGCCTGGCCAACTCCATGGGCGTGTCCATCAACGACGCGGCGCAGACCTTGGGCGTGCCGTTCGCCGGCGTCGAGTCGGGCGACTGGGCCGATCCCACGGGCGAGACGCGCGACGTGGCGGTGCGGCTCGCGCCCGAGGATCGCGTGGACGCCAGCAACATCGAGCACCTGCCCATCGCCATCGCCGGCACCGACCGCGTGGTGCCGCTGGAGCAGATCGCCACCGTGTCCATGGGCAAGGCGCCGTCGGCCATCGAGCACGC
>JACMOG010000459.1 GCA_014378125.1 Vitreoscilla sp.
CGATGGCGACGGCCGATTCGGGCATCGCGGGCACGGGCACGGGCACGGGCACGGGCACAGGCACAGGCTCATGCACGGGTGCGAGCGCCGGACGCGGCGTCGGTGGCGGAACGATCGTCGGCGCGTCGTGCAGCACCGGAGCAGCCGGCTCGACGGCCTCGGCCTTCGCGACCGGCCCTGACGCCACGCCGCCGTCGGTCGAGGCCATGCGTTGCCGCAGCGCCCCGATCTCCATCTCGAGCGCCTCGACGCGGCGCCGCAGCAGCACGCCGTTGACGATGTCCGCCGGGTCCTCCGCGGACGCCGCGCGGCGGCTCGCGCTCCAGCGCCAGCCGGCGAGCGCACCCACCACGGTCATGGCCAGCGCGCCGGACACATTGCCCAGCACGCCGCCGAAGAAGGCTCCCAGTACGGCGAACAACAGATTCAAGCGCACTCCCCCATTGCCAGAGACGACCGATTATGGAGGGCGGTTCGACGCCGCCGTTCGCGGCGCGCGGCCGGTATCGCGCCGCGCGCCCCGCGGCAGCGCGGGGCGGTGCGCGCGACGTCGCTGCGGTGCAGCATTCCGGCACAGCTTATGCATGGCCGAACTCGAATCCCACTTCGCAGGAGGACTCGAAAATGGCGGATACCCAGTTCTCGCACGTCAAGCCGGGCGACACGCCCTGGCGCAGCGACGGCTTGCGCGACTTCTTCCTCTACCGCGACCTGGGCGTGGCCGCGGCCACCAACGGAAAGGTGATCGCGCACCTTGTGAAAGCCAACATGGCACCGGAAAAGGGCACCGGCTGGCACCGACATGAAGCCGAATTCCAGATCGTGCTCATGATGAAGGGCTGGGCCAGGTTCATGTACGGCGACCAGGAGATGCTGGTGGAGGCGGGCGACTGCGTGCACCAGATGCCCGGCATCGTCCATTACCTGTTCGACTACTCGCCCGACATGGAGTACCTGGAGATCGTGTCGCCGGCCGACTTCAAGTCGATCGACGCGCCCGCGCCGGCAGCGGTGCCGGCGGCGCAGGCCTGGTGAACGTCAGAAGTCCATGTCCAGCTCTTCGATGTCGTCGGGCTCGAGCCTGGCGGCGGCGATCCACTCGGCCATCTCGGGCATCGCCATGATCGTGCGACCGTACTCGATGCAGGCCCGGTTGAGCTTGACGTCGTAGGTGAGGAAGCGAGTGACCACCGGCGCGTACATCGCGTCGGCGGCGCTGCGCTTCGAGCCGAACAGGTACGGCCCGCCATAGGTGGCGATGCACTCGGTCCAGATCTCGACGATGCGATCGATGTCGGGCTGCGCGCCGCCCCAGATCTTGTGGCCGGGCAGGTGCGCCTTCAGGTTCATCGGCAGCGACGAACGCAGGTTGGCGAAGCCGGAGTTCATCTCGCCGCACACCGAGCGGCAATGCGCGCGCGCCACGCGGTCGGCCGGGAACAGGGCCGAGCCGGCGCAGTTCTCGTCGAGGTATTGCGCGATGGCCAACGTGTTCCACACGCGCGCGCCATCGTGCGTGAGGCACGGCACGCGGATGGACGGGGCCAGCAGCAGCAGCTCGCGGCGCGCGTCGGCGTCGTCGGGCGACACCATGGTCTCGACGAAGTCGAGGCCCGCGAACTTCGCCAGCAGCCAGCCGCGCAGCGACCACGACGAATAGTTCTTGCTGCTGAGCGTCAGCGACGCGGTGCCCGCCTTCGGCTTCGTGAGGGCCGGCTTGGCGACGGGCTCGCGAACGGCGGGCTTCGTCGGGTTCTTGGCGGGTGCGGGCATGCGAACTCCTTGACGGATTGCTGCAACGGGACGCAAGGGGCGTGCCACGATGTGAAGTGCCCAACGACAGGGATCCAACGGCACGCTAGTTGCAACGCTTCCGGATGAAGCTCTGGGGGAATCCATGATGTACCAGGCCTATCAGGCGCATTCCGACCTTCTTCGACCGCTGCGTCACCTGGCGAAGGTGCATGGCGCGATGCTGGGCACCGAGCCGCCGCAACCCGGGCTGGGCAGCATGACGCGTCCGGGCATGGCCGCCAGCAAGGTGTTCGAGTTGTCGGAGGTGACGCACCGGCGGCCGCCCTGGCGCATCGACAGCGTCATGGTCAAGGGCGAGCGGCAGCCGGTGGTGGAGGAGGTCGTGCTGCGCACGCCGTTCGCCGAGCTGCTGCGCTTCCACAAGCAGGGCGTCACGGGGCAGCCCAAGCTGCTGGTGGTGGCGCCCATGTCGGGCCACTTCGCCACCCTGCTGCGCGACACCGTGCGCACCACGCTGCAGGATCACGACGTCTACGTGACCGACTGGCTCAACGTGCGCGACGTGCCGCTGGCCGCCGGACGCTTCGGCCTCGACGAATACATCGAGCACGTGATGCAGTTCACCGAGGCGCTGGGCCCGGGCGGCCACGTGCTGGCCGTGTGCCAGCCCACGGTGGCCGCGCTGGCGGCGGTGGCGCTGATGTCAGAGGACAACCATCCGGACACGCCCGCCAGTCTCACGCTGATGGCCGGCCCCATCGACTGCCGCGTCAGCCCCACCAGCGTGAACCAGCTGGCCATGTCCAAGCCCATCGAGTGGTTCGAGAAGAACCTGATCAGCAGCGTACCGTGGCAGCATGCGGGCGGCGGGCGGCGCGTGTACCCGGGCTTCGTGCAGCTGTCGGCCTTCATCAGCATGAACCGCCAGCGCCACGAGAACGCGTTCAAGGAGTACTACAAGCAGCTGCTGGAAGGCGACTTCGACCGCGCCGACGTCACCCGCGTGTTCTACGAGGAATACCTGGCGGTGGCCGATCTCTCGGCCGACTTCTACATCGAGACCGTGGCCAAGGTGTTCCAGGAATTCGCGCTACCCCTGGGCCTGCTCACCTTCCGCGGCCGCAAGATCGACCCGGCGGCCATCCGCCGCACGGCGCTGGTGACCATCGAAGGCGAACGCGACGACATCTGCGCGGTGGGCCAGACGCTGGCCGCGCAAGACCTGGCAAGCAGCCTGCGGCCCTACATGCGCACGCACTACGTGCAGCCCAACGTGGGCCACTACGGCGTGTTCAGCGGCAAGCGCTGGCAGAACCAGATCTACCCGGTCGTGCGGGATGTGATACACATTTCGGGCTGAGAACCCATCGCGCCGCGCGCGATTTCCGCGGGCGAGTCGGCCGACCATTTTCGAAAGACTCGATGACGATTGCGAGAGTTCTCCGCCCGGCGCTGGCCGGCCTGTTCATGGCGAGCGCGCTCTGCGCGCAGGCCGCCCCGTCCGAGCGCATCCAGCTCTGCAAGGGTTCGCCGCCGGCGCGGTCCGACGAGATGATCATCGTCGTTCCGCCGGATGCCCGACCGGACACTGCGGCTCGGCACGATCGACCTGTCCGTGTCGCGCCACGTCGACCGCCGGTTCTTCATCATCGCGTCGCTCGGCGCGCGCCCTGCCGCCACGCTGGACAACGCGAAGGTCCATTTCGCGATCGGTTCGCTGGCAAAGTGCGGCGACAAGACGGTGTTCGGCCTGACGTTCGATATCGACGACGCCGCGCTGCCGACCGGCGACTTCTCGATCCCGTTGTCGGTGTTCAAGGAGGGCTCCAACCCGGGCGATCCGTCGCTTGCCGCCGCGCCCGCGACGGTGACCGGCACCCTGCGGCGCGCGCCTTAGGCCCTAGAAGACGACGCCGGCGCGCAGGATCACGTTGGCATACGGCGAGAACTCGCCCGTGCGCACGATCGCGCGCGCGCCGCGCGTGGCGGCCTTGAACTGCTCGTGCGAGACCTGCGAGACCGGCGTGTCGCCGAGGCGTTGCAGCAGGTCGGCGTGCACCGCGGGATTGTTCGACGACAGCTCCTCCGCGAACACGGCCGACTCCACCTGCATCTCGGCCAGCACGGCCGCCAGCACCTCGTGGAAGCGCGGCACGTTGGCGCTCACGGCCAGGTCGATGCGGCGCGGGCCATCGGGGATGGGCAGGCCGGCGTCGCCGATCACCAGCAGGTCGCCGTGGCCCAGGCGGGCGATCACCTCGGAGAGTTCGGCGTGGAGCAGGGGGGTGCGCTTCATGAGCGGTCTCCGGCCGTCGACGGGGCCAGCTGGCGGCGGTAGGGAATGGAGGTCTGCGCGCCCTTGCGCGTGACGCACAGCGCGCTGGCCGCCTGGCCCAGCGCCACGGCGTCGTCCAGCGACTGGCCCTCGCACAGCGCGGCGGCCAGCGCGCCGATGAAGGTGTCGCCCGCGGCGGTGGTGTCGACGGCCTTGACCTTCTTCGCGGGGAAGTGGCGCGCGCCCGCGCCGTCGATGACGACGACGCCCTGGGCGCCCAGCGTCACCAGCACGCGGTCGGGGCCGCGGGCGCGCAGCAGCGCGCCGGCCTCGGCGGCGGAGTTTGGATCGACCACCGCCAGCTCGGCATATGCGCTGGCCTCGCTCTCGTTGGGGACGAGGATGTCGATGCAGGCCCAGATCGAGTCGGGCAGCGGCACCGCGGGCGCGGGGTTGAACAGCACCGGCACGTGCGCCGCGAAGGCGCGGTCGACGGCGGCCTGCACCGCGGACATCGGCACCTCGAGCTGCACGATCAGCATGCCGGCCATGTCGATCATCGTGGTGGCGCGCGCCACGCTGGCGGGGTCGAGCAGGCCGTTGGCGCCGGGCGCGAGCACGATGCGGTTCTGGCCGTCGTCCTCCACCCA
Organism: Vitreoscilla sp.; assembly: GCA_014378125.1. The sequence continues at coordinate 4,681 of JACMOG010000459.1, forward strand.
GATGGACGCCACGCCGGTATGCGTGGACGCCAGGCCCTTGACCTCGCGTGCGTCGATGCCGTCGGCCGCGAGGCCCGCCTTCAACGCGTCGCCGTTCGGGTCGATGCCCACGCGGCCCACCATGATCACGTTGGCGCCCATGCGCGCGCACGCCACCGCCTGGTTGGCGCCCTTGCCGCCGGGCAGCATCGCGAAGTCGATGCCCGACACGGTTTCGCCGCCCACGGGAGCGCGCGTCATGCGCATCACCAGGTCCATGTTGAGGCTGCCCACAACGACGATGGAGGAAGTCATGCGATCGCCCTCGTGGTGGAGACAGGAGCGTTCATGTGGGGTCGTGCGGGCGCGCGGTGGACGCGCGCCGGTGCAGTTCGGGTTGGAGGATCGCGCGGCGCGGCGAGGTGCGGCCGTCGCGCAGGCGCTCCAGCAGCA
>JACMOG010000460.1 GCA_014378125.1 Vitreoscilla sp.
AAGAACCTGCGCGCCGTGCAACTGCTGCTCGGGCATTCCAAACTGGAATCGACAGTGCGTTACCTCGGTATCGAGGTCGATGACGCCCTCGAGATTTCCGAGCAGACAGAGATCTGAGTGCACCGGCGGCGGTCCTCCCTTTGCGGGGGGCGGCCGCTTGCAACGGCGGCTTCCTGATAGGAACACCGGTGGGAAGTTCCGGCCAGTTCCTGTCACTCGGATTCGCAGAGTGGGCGACTGCAGGGTGCCCATAGGAGCCGTTCGGTTTGCCGGTCCCATGGTCGGCGATGGCGATCATGGACGAATGGTTTTGATTCACTGAATTGCAGGCGGTAGTCGTGCTGGCTTCTGTCGAGACTCCCGCCACGGACCGCTCCACTTTGGAAGCGGCCGATCGTCGCGTCAATCTCGAAGAGTCCGGCTGCATCCGGATCGAACGACTGCATCTGAGGTCGGAGAATTGCCGCTGCCGACCCCTTTGCGTAGTCCTCAACCATGGCAAGTTCGACGTGCCCCTTCTTAGCGCGGCATTATTAAAGACGACGCAAAGTTTCGCGATGGAGAACGAGACAGAGATCAGCAACCTGCGCCGGCCGAACGAATGCAGTCCTGAACTCGCCGGTTAGCTCCCGAGGGTGGTGGTGGACTCCTCCGCATGTCGACGCTGCCATTGAGCCGCGGCCGGTCCTTCACACCACTGGACCACGGCTTGCAGCGCTAGCAAGCGGAGCCCTGCCCCGCAGTCACGGCCGCGGACGCGCCACCGGCTTGATGCCGTCGATGCTGGCAGAGCAGCGCGAGCCACCGGGCACCGCGTTGTCTTTGTTGGGAATTTCGAGGCGCACGACGAAGGTGCTGCTCGCGGCATCAATCAGCTGGTCGACGCTGCGCACGACCGCATTGAAGCGCTTGCCGCCGACGGCAGCCTGCACGCTGGCCTTGGTGCCCAGCTTGACCTGGCCGAGCATCGCCGCAGGCAGGGCTACATCGGCGCGCATCGGGTCGATCTGTGCCAGTTTGAGCACCGGCTTGCGCCCGCTGCCGGCCTCGGCCAGCTCGCCCACATTGAGCATGCGGTCGACCACCACGCCTGAGAACGGCGCCGTCACGGTGCGCAGCGCCAGCAACTCCTGCGTGCGCTGCAGGTCAAGCTTGGCGACCTCGCGGTTCTCCAGTGCCGACTGCAGTTCGGCCTCGGCCAGGCGTCTTTCGGCATCGGCCTCGTCGCGCGCCTGGGTCGAGATGTATTTGTCCTTCTCCAGGTCGACCAGCCTTGCATGGCGCTTGGTGGCGTAGTCGATGCGGTTGCGGGCGGCCACCACTGCGCCATCGAGCTTGGTGCGCAGGCGCGCCAGCTCGACCGCCACCCGCTCGTTTTGCGACTGCAACTCGATAAGGACCTGGCCGCGCTTGATCGATTCGCCGCGGTTTGCGCCAATCGAGCCGATGATGCCCTCTACCGGCGTGCGCAGCTCAATGAGCTGCCAGGGCTCGAGCAGACACTCGAAGCCGGCCTCGTCGGCCGGTGCAGCGGCGACGGCAAGCGGTCCGGCGACCATCCAGATCCATGCCGTGACGGCGCGTTTTTTTCTCATTCACCTCTCCCGGAAAATGCCAGCACCGCCGCGAGGCGACGGTCATGCTTGAGACTGGCCGTGCGCGCCTGGCGGCTGCGCGCCTCGGCCGATGCCTGGGCTGCGCGGCGCAGCAGCCACAGCAGCGGACCCGGCAATTCCTGCCGCACAGCCAGCAGGCGCGCCGCCAGGGCGCTCAGCCACGGCGCATGGACGCGGAACAACTCGTCGTCGATCGCCACCAGGGCCTCGCCGCTGCCCGGGTCGCCCTGGCGCGCGGCGCGGCCGAAGAGCTGGCGGTCGATGCGCGCCGACTCGTGGTATTCGCTCAGGATCACATGCAGGCCGCCGCGCGCGGCCACGCCCTCGGCCAGCGCGATATCGGTGCCGCGGCCGGCCATATTGGTGGCCACCGTCACGCTGCCCACCACGCCGGCGCGGGCGATGATTGCGGCCTCCTCGAGGTCGAACTTGGCGTTCAGCACCACGTGGGCGATGCCGGCCGCGGTCAGCCGCGCCGACAACTGCTCGGATGCCAGCACCGTGCGCGTGCCCACCAGCACCGGCCGGCCGTTGACGACCGCCTGCTCGCGCACGCTGTCGAGC
>JACMOG010000461.1 GCA_014378125.1 Vitreoscilla sp.
CCTTCGACGCCACCATCGCCGCGATCCTGCGCGCCATCGCCGACGGCGAGGTCTACCAGGTCAACGCCACCGCGCCGCTCACGGGCCACATGCAGGGCGATCCGCTGGGCCTGTTCGCGGCGCTGCGTCGCGCGCAGCCGAACGCCTACGCGGCATACCTCGACCTGGGCGACGGCGAGCGCATCCTGTCCGTCTCGCCCGAGCTGTTCTTCGACTGGCGCGGCGACCGCCTGCTCGCGCGCCCGATGAAGGGCACCGCGCCGCGCGGCGTCCTCGGCCGGCGTGGCGCCGAGAACCTGATGATCGTCGACCTGCTACGCAACGACCTCTCGCGCATCGCCACGCCGCACTCGGTGCACGTGCCGCGCCTGTTCCACACCGAGGCGTGGCCGACGGTGTGGCAGATGAGCTCCGACGTCGTCGCCACCACGCGCGCCGGCATCACGCTGGCCGACATCTTCGGCGCGCTGTTCCCCTGCGGCTCGATCACCGGCGCGCCCAAGGTGCAGGCGATGCGCCTCATCCGCCGGCTGGAGACCGAACCGCGTGGCGTCTATTGCGGCGCGATCGGCGTGGTGCAGCCCGGCGGCGCGGCCACCTTCAACGTGCCGATCCGCACGCTGGCGCTGCGCGAGCAGGGCGGCACGACACAGGTGCGCTGCGGCATCGGCAGCGGCATCACCGCCGACGCCACGGCCACCAGCGAGTGGGACGAGTGGCGCCACAAGCGCGCCTTCGTCGACCGCGCGAGCCAGGCGTTCGAGCTGCTGGAGACGCTGCGGCTGGACGACGGGGAACTCCTCGACATCGACGCGCACCTTCAACGGATGGACGACGCGGCGCGCCACTTCGCGTTCGCCTCGCCCCTGGCCGCCGCACGCGCCACGCTGGACGACCTGCGCGCGAGCCACGCCAGCGGCCGCTGGCGCCTGCGCCTGCTCGCCGGCCGCGCGGGCCTCACGCACGCGCAGGCGTTCGCGCTCGCGCCAACGCCCGAGCCCGTGCGCGTGGTGCTCGCCGACCGCCCGCTGGTGGGCAGCGACGGCGAGTTCGTGCGCTTCAAGACCACGCGCCGCGGGCACTACGACGCGTTCACCCCGGCCGACGCCACGGTCTTCGACACGCTGCTGTGGAACGAGCGCGGCCAGCTCACCGAGTTCACGCGCGGCAACGTGGCGCTGCGCATCGCCGGCCGCTGGCTGACGCCCGCGGCGTCCAGCGGCCTGCTGCCCGGCATCGCCCGCGCGCGCCTGCTGCGCGAAGGGGTGATCTTCGAAGACAAGCTCACGCCCGACGACCTGCGACGCGCCGACGGCCTGGCGTTCATCAACAGCCTGCGCGGCTGGTTGGTGGCGGAGCTGGTGCACGCCTGACGCGGCGTCGCTGAACGCAAAGGCTGATCGTCGGATTGCGGGGTGCGTGGGATTGCGGGTGTCGGATTGCGCATGTCGGTTTGCGCATGTCGGTTTGCGGGGCGCGCTGGATCAGTCACGACTCACCGGGGGAGTGCTTTTTGTTCGTGTCCCCCGGCCTTCGGCCTCCTCCTTTACCTCACAAAAAACACCCCCCCGCCTCGCCGTTCCCCGACCGGCCTGCCAGCGGGCAACATTCGCGGGTGGAAGAAGTCTGCGAATTTTTAAGGTGGTCTTGGAATCGTCGGGCCGTCGAGGCCGCGACGATGCCCGCGGCCAGCCGTCACACTCGCCGTCGGACCTGACGCGAACTTCGCATCGCGACGCCAGCGCTCCTTCTCGTGAACAACGAAGGGGGATATCACCTCGGCAACAGCGTCATCACCGTGTCAACCGGGTCATCACCGCGCCAACCGGGTCATCACCCCACCAACTCGGTCATCACCGCGCCAACTTCGTCATCACCGCGCCAACCGGGTCATCCTGCGCGCAGTCGCAGGATGACGTGACGGTGCCGGTCGTCCATCACGAAAAGTAGCGCCGCCATCCCGATCCGCGATTCGCGTCAGGCCCGGCGGCCGGCAGTGGTGCGGGCCGCGGGCATCGTCGCGGCCTCGACGGCCCGACGATGCCAAGACCACCTCACAAATTCGCGGACTTGTTCCACACGCGAATGTTGTCCGCCTGCCGCCCATGGTTGGAACGACGAACCGGGCGAGTCTCTTTTGTGAGGTCAAGGAGGAGCCGCGCCGCAGGCCGGCGGGGGACACGAACAAA
>JACMOG010000462.1 GCA_014378125.1 Vitreoscilla sp.
AGCGCATCGTGGTGGTGAGCGACGAACCCGAGCGATACAACTCCGGCGTCAGGCTCGCCGAAGGCACCACCGTCCACCATCGCGACGAGCTGGATGCGATCCAGCGCGAGCTGCGCGAGTTGGAAGGCGTCACGGTCATCATCTACGACCAGACGTGCGCCACCGAGAAGCGCCGCCGCCGCAAGCGCGGCACGCTGGCGCAGAGCCCGCGCCGCGTGGTCGTCAACGAGTCGGTGTGCGAAGGCTGCGGCGACTGCTCGGTACAGAGCAACTGCCTGTCGGTGGAACCGGTGGAGACCGAGTTCGGCCGCAAGCGCCGCATCAACCAGAACACCTGCAACCAGGACTTCTCCTGCGCCAACGGCTTCTGCCCGAGCTTCGTGTCGGTGGAGGGCAAGCTGAAGAAGCCCGCGCCGGCCAAGGCAAAGGGGGCGGCCGCGCTGCCGGAGATCCCGCTACCGACGCTGCCGAACGCCGAGTCGGCCTGGGGCATCGTCGTCGCCGGCATCGGCGGAACCGGCGTCATCAACATCCGCCAGCTGCTGCGCGTGGCGGCCCACCTGGAAGGCAAGGGCGTGATCACGCAGGACGCGGCCGGGCTCGCGCAAAAGGGCGGCGCCACCTGGAGCCACATCCAGATCGCCAACACGCAGGCCGCCATCCTCACCACCAAGGTGGACGCCGCCAAGGCCGACGTGGTCATCGGCTGCGAAGCCATCGTCGCCGCCAACCCCGTGACGCTGTCGGTGATGCGCGAGGGCCGCACCTACGTGGCGCTCAACACGCACCGCTCGCCCACCGCCGCCTTCGTCACCGACGCCGACTGGCAGTTCCCCGGCGGCAAGTGCGAGTCGGCCATCGAGCAGGCCGTGGGCAAGGACCTGCTCGGCGCGTTCGACGCCGACAAGGTGGCCACGCAACTGCTGGGCGACTCCATCTTCACCAACCCGCTGATGCTGGGCTACGCCTGGCAGAAGGGCCGTATTCCGCTGGGCCACGAGGCGCTGATGCGCTCCATCGAACTCAACGGCGTGCAGGTGGACAAGAACAAGCAGGCCTTCGAATGGGGCCGTCGCTGCGCGCACGACCTCGTGTCGGTGCAGGCGCAGTTCGTGGCCGCGAAGGTGATCGAGTTCGTCAGGAAGCCTGCGCTGGCCGAGACCGTGCAGCGCCGCGTCGACTTCCTCACCGGGTACCAGGACGCGGACTACGCGGCGCAATACGCCGCCGTGGTCGACCGCGTGAAGGCCGCCGAGGCACCGCTGGGCGGCACGCGCCTGGCCGACGCCGTGGCGCGCAACTTGTTCAAGCTGATGGCCTACAAGGACGAGTACGAGGTGGCGCGCCTGCACACCGACCCGGCCTTCCTGGCCAAGTTGGCCGACCAGTTCGAGGACGGCTTCAAGCTGAAGTACCACCTGGCGCCGCCGCTGCTCGCCGCGAAAAACTCCAAGGGCGAGCTGGTGAAGAAGACCTACGGCGGCTGGATGAAGAATGCGTTCGGCGTGCTCGCGAAGTTCAAGGGCCTGCGCGGCACCGCCTTCGACGTGTTCGGCCATACCGAGGAGCGCAAGACGGAGCGCGCGCTGATCGTCGAATACCGCTCGCTGGTGGACGAGCTGCTGGCGACGCTGTCGGCGGCACGCCTGGCCGACGCCGTGGCGCTGGCGTCGCTGCCCGAGGAGATCCGGGGATATGGGCACGTGAAGGAGCGCCACCTTTCGAAGGCGCGCGCCAGGTGGACGCAGCTGCTGGCGGCGTGGCGCACCGGCGGTGTGGCAAAGGCGGCCTGAGCGGCGACAATACCCCTGCTCCTATCCGGGAGCGCCCATTCCTCGCCGGCCATCGCCGGCGGCGGGCCAGACCGCGATCACCATGCAGATCAGCAGTGAGCAATGGAGCCAGATGGGCCGCGATTCGTTCGTGCGGCGCATGCTGGTCATCATCCGACGCCACCATCCGGAGAAATCCGCGTCGCTGACGGATGAGGCGCTCAGCGCCGCGATACAGCGTCAGTTCGAGCGCGCGCTCGGCTACGGACTGGCGGACGAGCAGGCCGCGGCCACCTATATCCATTCGGCCTGGCTGCTGGGCCAGGAGTTCGACGAGCGCATCCCCGGGATCCACCAGGTGCTGGTCGACCCGGCGTTGCCGGCGGCACGCAAGGCCGCCGCGCTGGACGACTTCACGCGCACCGTATTCACGATCCTGAGTCCGCCCGGGAGAGCGCAATGAGCGACACGCCGACGTGGGGTGCGGCGCTGGGCGAGGCCATCAGCCAGGCCGACCCGGCCCAGGTGGCGCGGCTGGGATCGCTGGGCGCTCCGGCGGCCGATGCCGCCACGAAGGTGGCCGATCTGGCGAGCGCCGCGCCGAGCGCCGCCGAGGCTCAGGCTGCCGGTGGCTTGGCCAACGCCGCGGCAACGGGCTCGCAGGACGTCCAGCGTGGCTTCCTGCCCATCCAGGCGACGGGCATTCCCTGCGTCACCTGCGCAAGCATGGCGGGGCCGCCGCCGGCGCAATCGGCCGCGGCCATCCCGTCGTTCAAGAGCGGAGACTTCAACGCCTGGTTCGACAGCCAGAGCGCGGGCAACGTCGCGCAGATGTACGAGTCACCGGCGATGTGCGCCAAGATCAAGGCCGGCCTGCGCGGCAATGGCGGACACCACGAATACCTGATGGTGGCCGAAGCCCCGAAATGGAAGCAGTGGGGGGTGAGCGCACAACAGGTACAGCAGGATTTCGCGGTTCCCATCGAGAAGCTCAACGGAATCGCTGGCGCGGGTGACGGATTGGCCAAGGACTGGGCGCACTCCGTCGGCCTGGCCGGCTCGACTGCCGAGGGTTCCAAGCGCGTCCACAACGAGTTGCAGGCCGTGATCAAGAAGTCGACCAGCCTGGAGAGCTTCAAGCGCAACATGGTTCCGTGGGCTGAAAAGAACATCAAGGGCGGGTACGCTAGCCTGCCACCCGGATTCCACAAGTAGGATCGAAGACGCCATGGCACTCAAAGACTATTCCGACGAACCCGATTTCTACGATCAGGGGTTCGAGCACAAAGGCTGGGTCTCGGTGTGGCTCGGCACGACGCCCGCCCCGACCGGTGGCAACATCGACACGCTCCAGGACTTGTGCGGCGTTGGCTACTACGAGCTCAGCGACCAGGAAAGCCACAATTCCTCGTCGGCCGTGCCCGTCGGACAACTGTTCGAGAAGATCTCGTACGCAGCCACCTTCCTGACCGCGGTCCTCGCTGCGGCCCAACGCATGGACATCGCCACGGCCTTCTGGATGACGGCGCAGTTCGATTTCGCATACGACAAGTCGAAGGTCCGGCGCCCCATTTCCGAGCAGCCTGTCTTCATTGGAGCCTTTCGCTTCAGCGCCGACGAGTGATCGTCCTCGAACTCCACGCCGTCACGCGCCGCTTCGGCGACCGCACCGCCCTGGCCGGCGTCGACCTGGCCATCACCGACGGCGAGTTCGTGAGCCTGCTGGGCGCCTCGGGCTGCGGCAAGAGCACCGTGCTGCGGCTGCTGAGCGGCCTCGACGCGCCCAGCTCGGGCCGCATCGTGCGCAACCTGCCGGCCAACGCCATCCCCGGCTACGTGTTCCAGGACGCCGCGCTGATGCCCTGGGCCAGCGTGCGCCGCAACGTCGAACTGCCGCTGCTGCTGCGCGGGGAACGGTGTGACGCGATGCAGGCGCGCGTCGACGCCGCGCTGCACGCCGTGGGCCTGGCCGACGCCGCCGACGCCGTGCCGCGCGAACTCTCGGGCGGCATGAAGATGCGGGCCTCGCTGGCGCGCGCGCTGGTGACCGCGCCGCGCCTGTGGCTGCTGGACGAGCCCTTCGGCGCGCTCGACGAGATCACCCGCTTCGCCTTGAACCAGACGCTGCTG
>JACMOG010000463.1 GCA_014378125.1 Vitreoscilla sp.
CGACGGCCACGCGCGGGAGGCCGGCGCTCACGTCGGCGTCCTCGGGCACGTTGGGCGGGACGAGTCGTCGTCGAGAAGGGCGACCATGGTGGGACAGGCTTTGCAGGACATGGCGTCAAATATATGCAAAACTAGCGTCAAGACGTGTTTGCGACGGCCATTTCAGCGTTGTGACGCATAGTAATCCGACTCAAAACCGTTTCATCGCAAGATTATGCCCTCGCAGCCACCGATCAAGCACGCCACGAACGCCGAGGCTTCCGACGAAGCGACGCCGCGTTACCGGAGCGGCGCCGTTGCCAGGATGGTCCAGATGCCCGTGGCGACACTGCGCATCTGGGAACGCCGCTACGGGGTCGTCCGGCCGGCTACGTCGGCGTCCGGGCACCGGCTCTATTCCGCCGGAGACGTTCGCCGCCTCGTGCAGCTCAAGCAGCTCACCGAGACCGGTCACGCCATCGGTTCCATCGCCGCGCTGGACGAGGACGAACTGCGTCAGGTCGCCGCCACCCACGCCACCTCCTTGCCGTCGCGTGGCGGCGGCGTACGCAGCCGGCCCGGGCCGTGGCGCGTGGTGGTGGTGGGCCAGGCGCTCGCGCTGCGTCTTCGGCGGCCGGCGCTGCTGCAACGGGTGGGCCGCGTCGTCCGTGTCGTCGGCGTTCACGACGATCTGGCCCAAGCCGCCGCTGCCGGCGGCGTCGACGCCGTGGATGCGCTGCTGATGCAGGCGCCGCAGCTCGGGCCCGGAACACTCGCTCAGGTTCGCGCCGCCATGGTGGCCTGCGATGCGCGGCTCGGCGCGTTGCTTTACGGATATGGCGCGGCGGCTGTCTGCGATGCGATCGCGGACGCCGGCATCGTGCTGCTTCGCGAGGCGCAGGACGACCGGGCCCTGGCCGTCTGGTTGCGAAGTCTCGCCGGAACAGGCGAACCCGGGGCTGCCCCGGCTTCGGCAGGACGGTCCGCAGAACCCGACGAGATCGCGCCGCGCCGCTACGACGATGCGGCGCTGACGGACTTCGCCGGCCTGTCTTCGACCATCGCCTGCGAGTGCCCGAAGCATGTGGCGGAGCTGCTGATCCAGCTGTCGCGCTTCGAGGCCTACAGCGCCGACTGCCAAAGCCAGAGCCCGGCGGACGCGTCGCTGCACGACTACCTGCGGCGCATCGCCGGCCAGGCGCGCGCGCTGTTCGAATCGGCGCTCGAGCGGGTGGCGATCGAAGAGGGGCTGATGTTGCCGCGCTAGATTCGTGGACGCGTGGGCCCCGAGAGGCCCACGCTTGCACTGCCGTGACGGTCACACCGCCCAGGGGCGATGCGGGTCAGGCCGCGACGGCCGCGTCCTGGTCGACGTCCGCGGTCGACGCCCGCGGCGCGTTGGAGTCGCCCGCGTTCGCTTCGCTGGCGTGCGCCATCGAATTCGGACCGTTGGCGCCGAGGTCGTCCAGCGTCGGCCGCCCGCCCATGCGGCCCGAAGCGTCGTAGGTCGAAGGCGACGAGTCCCCCCGGCTCAGGGTGACGACGACGTCGGGCCCGGAGTCGGTGGTGGGGGTGGCGTCGTCCGGCGGGCCGCTGGCGTCGTCTGACGGGTTGGTGCCTGAACGCAGCGTGCGATCGAGCGCCGCGTCCGCCGCGTAACGGTCGCCCGCGGAAGGCGATGAGATCATCATCTGAAAGCTCCTGGAGAGGGAATGGTCAGTGATCGGACGCTGGGGCATCGACCTTGAACGCTCTCCGTCGCGCGAACCTGAAGCCTCGTTGAACCTGCACGGCAGGTGGGCAGATGTCACATCCGAGGCAGCAAATGGTTACAGCTCGACCGGGACTCGACGATAACGGCTCATCGGTGGCCAGCCCACCTCACCGCATCGCCCAAGATCATGAACCTGCACACCGCTCCTGCCGCCACCGCCCGCGTCGAATGGGAACTGCTGCCGTCGCTGCTGAACATGCTGGGACGCCGCCCCCGTGCGCAGCCGGCCTGGATGGAGACGGTGCCGTCGGAGCTGGACATGCTGGAGCCCTCGGGCCCGTTCGAGGAAGTGCTGCCCGGCCTGTCGATGCGCGAAGTGCGCGAGCCGGACATCTTCCAGATCTTCTTCGGCTGAAGACAAAGGTTAGCAACGGTGCGGCTTGCGCGCGCAAGCCGCGCGCCGCCCACGCCCCGAACGGCCGCACAATCGAAGCCCCCCCATCACGGGCTGACGCCGCGGCCTTTCGCCTTGCGACACGGCCCCCATCCGCCATGTCGCCAGCAGCGCACCATCACTTCGTCGAGGCCGAGATCCTCGAGCTGCGTCCCACGCAGATGACGGCGGGGTTCGCCGAGGTGGCGGTCAAGCGCCGCGAATGGGCGGCGCTGTCGAAGAAGGATCGCAAGCAGCTGCTGCAGTCGCACTGGTTTCCGGCGGTGCTCGGGCCGCGCGGGCGCCACTACATCGTCGACCACCACCACCTGGGCCTGGCCCTGCACGAGGAGGGTGTGCGCAGCGTCAAGCTGGTGGTGCTGGACGACCTGTCGTACCTCGTGCCCACCGTGTTCTGGCGCGTGATGGAGGAGCGCAACTGGGTGCACCCGTTCGACCAGACCGGCAAGCGCCGGCCGTACACCGACATCCCCACGTCCATCACCGAGCTGGACGACGACCCGCATCGCAGCCTGGCCGGCATGCTGCGCACGGCCGGCGGCTTCGCCAAGGACACGTCGCCGTTCGCCGAGTTCCTGTGGGCGGACTACCTGCGCCCGCACGTGTCGCGCGCGCAGATCCGCAAGGACATCGGCCAGGCGCTGCGCGAGGCGCAGGGGCTGTCAAGAAGCCCGCTCGCGCGCTACCTGCCGGGATGGTCGGGCGTGACGGTGCCGATGGCCGACCTGCGCAAATGACGGCGCGCTCCGGCGCATGGCTGGCCGCCGACCTCGTCTCTGGCGTCTCGATGGCGGGCCTGCTGCTGCCGGAGGCGGTGGCGTATTCCGGAATCGCGGGCATGCCGCCGCAGGCCGGCCTGCTGGCGTTGTTCGCCGGGCTGCTGGTGTACGGGCTCATCGGGCGCTCGCGCTTCGCCATCGTGTCGGCCACGTCGTCGTCGGCCGCGGTGCTGGGCGCCACCACGCTGTCGCTCGCGGGCCACGACGCCGCGTTGCGGGCCGCGCTGGCCGCGGGCCTCGTGCTGGCCACGGGCCTGGCGTTTCTCGCTGCCGGGTCGATGCGCCTGGGCGGCATCTGCAGCTTCATCTCCAAGCCGGTGCTGCGCGGATTCTCGTCCGGGCTGGCGCTGGTGATCATCGCCAGGCAACTGCCCAAGCTCTCGGGCACGCCGGCGGGCGCCGACGCGGCGCCGCTGGTGGCGTGGCACTGGGCGGCGCAACTGCCGCAGTGGAACGCGAGCGCGATGGCGCTGGGGCTTGCGGCGCTCGTCGCGCTGGCGCTGCTGTCGCGATTGCCGCGGCTGCCCGGCGCGCTGGTCGTCATCGCCTCGGGCATCGTCGCGTCGCAGCTGCTTCGCCTGGGCGACCGCGGCGTGGCCGTGGTCGGGCGCATCGACCTCGCCGCGGCCTGGCCGTCGCTGCCCGTGCTGTCGCCGCCGCAGTGGACGAGCCTGGCCGAGCTGTCGCTCGCGGGCCACGACGCCGCGGTGCGGGCCGCGCTGGCCGCGGGCCTCGAGCTAGCCACGGGCCAGGCGTTCCACGCTGGCGGGTCGGTGCGCCTGGGCGGCATTGGCAGCTTTAACTCCAAAC
>JACMOG010000464.1 GCA_014378125.1 Vitreoscilla sp.
CCTGGGCGTGGCCGACGTCGAGCTCGACGCCTTCCTGCAGTCCGACGCCACCTCGCGCAAGCTGTGGCAGGGTCGCGCGGGCAAGCTCGTGTCCGCCACCACCGATGACGCGGGCAGGCTGTCCGCGCTCGTGGTGCGCTACCCGGCCGAGCGCGACGACCAGTTCGCCACCCATTTCTCGCGCCTGACCATCGCCCGCGGAGAGCACGGCTTCGGCAGCAAGCTCGAGACGGTGCCGCTGGGCGCCACGTCGCGCCTGGCCACCGGCACCGTGCGCAGCTCGCTGTTCGCCGCAACCGACGACGCCAACGTGCCCGACCCGATCGCCACGCAGATGGCCGAGATGTTCTCCACCGACATCGACTTCCATCGCGAGCTGCGCAAGGGCGACACATTCAGCGTGGTCTACGAGGCGCTCACCGCCGACGGCGAGCCCATCCCCTGGAACCAGGGCGCCGGCAAGGTGCTGGCCGCCGAGTTCGTCAACAACGGCCACGCCTTCTCGTCGGTGTGGTTCGCCGACCCGTCCGGCAAGGGGGCGTACTTCGACCTGTCCGGCCGCAGCAAGCACAGCGCCTTCCTGGCCAGCCCGCTCGCGTTCTCGCGCATCACCTCCGGGTTCTCGATGCGCTTCCACCCGATCCTCAAGGAATGGAAGCGCCACGAGGGCGTCGACTACGGCGCGCCCATCGGCACGGCCGTCCACGTGGTGGGCGACGGCGTGGTGGCGTTCGCGGGCCAGCAGAATGGCTACGGCAACGTCATCCAGATCCAGCACTCCGGCAACCGCATGACGGTGTACGCCCACCTGAGCAAGATCGACGTGAAGCGCGGCGAGCACGTCGACCAGGGCGAGCACATCGGCGACGTCGGCATGACCGGCTGGGCCACCGGCCCTCACCTGCACTTCGAGTTCCGCGTGGCAGGCGTCGTGAAGGATCCGCTCACCATCGCCAAGTCGGCCGAGACGCTCACGCTCGACAACGCCTCGCGCCCGCGCTTCGCCGCGCTGGCCGGCCAGCTCAAGTCCGAGCTGGCGGTGGCCGAGTCGCTGGGCATCCAGCCCGCCCGCGTAGACTGAACGCCTCGTTCACGAACAACCCCGACGCGCCGCGTTCGCCCAGACGAACCCGGCGCGTCCTGCATTCATGACCCTCTACATCGGCTTGATGAGCGGCACGTCCCTGGACGGCGTCGACGGCGTGCTGGTCGACTTCGCCGACGGCGTGCACGTGGTCACCGACGCGCACGTGGCCATGCCGCCCTCGCTCGGCGCCGAGCTGCTCGCCCTGAACACCAGCGGCCCCGACGAGCTCCAGCGCGCCGCGCTCCCCGCCAACGCGCTGGCGCGCCTGCAGGCCGAAGTGGTCGCCCACCTGCTCAACAACGCCGACATCGAGCCTCAGGCCGTCCGCGCCGTCGGCTCGCATGGCCAGACCGTGCGCCACCGCCCCGGCGAGTTCGACGGCACCGGCTTCACGCTGCAGCTCAACAACGGTGCCCTGCTGGCCGGGTCGTGTGGCATCGACGTGGGGTGCGACTTCCGCACCCGCGACGTGGCCGCCGGCGGCCAGGGCGCCCCGTTGGTGCCCGCCTTCCACCGCGACGTATTCGCCGGCCCCACGCCGCGCGCCGTGCTCAACGTGGGCGGCATCGCCAACGTGACGCTGCTGTCGGCCACGGATGAGTCAGCGCCCGCTTCGCTGGTCGGCTTCGACACCGGCCCGGGCAACGCGCTCATGGACCACTGGTGCAAGCTGCACACCGACGCCGCCTACGACGACGACGGCCGCTGGGCCGCCAGCGGCAAGGTGGACGGGCTGCTGCTGGTGGAGTTGTTGGCGGACGCCTACTTCCGCAAGGCCGCTCCGAAGAGCACCGGCCGCGACCTGTTCAACGCCGACTGGCTCGCGCAGGCCCTCGCACGCGCGGGCGTCACGCGCGCGCCCGCAAACGTGCAGGCGACCCTGCTGGAGCTCACCGCCCGCAGCGCCATCGACGCCATCCGCCACGCGGCGCCGGCAACGACAGAACTGCTGGTGTGCGGCGGCGGCGCTCGCAACGGCGCGCTGATGGCCCGACTGGCCGCGCTGTGGCCGGGCTTGGCTGTGGCGGCCACCGACGCCGCCGGGCTGCCTGCGCAGCAGGTGGAGGCCGCGGCCTTCGCCTGGCTGGCGCGCCAGTTCTGCGAGCGCCGGCCGGGCAACCATCCGGGCGTCACGGGGGCGGCGGGCTTCAGGGTGCTGGGGGCGCTCTACCCGGCATAGCCGGCGTCGCGGGCCTGGAAACGAAAACGGCGCCCGCAGGCGCCGTCGTTCGGGAAGCGTGGACGCTCAGGCCGAGAAGCTCGAGCCGCAGCCGCAGGTGCTGGTGGCGTTCGGGTTCTTGATGACGAACTGGGCGCCCTGCAGGTCTTCCTTGTAGTCGATCTCGGCGCCGGCCAGGTACTGCAGGCTCATGGCGTCGATCAGCAGCGTGACGCCGTTCTTGCTCATCTGCGTGTCGTCCTCGGCCACGGCCTCGTCGAACGTGAAGCCGTACTGGAAGCCGGAGCAGCCGCCGCCCTGCACGAACACGCGCAGCTTCAGCTCGGGGTTGCCTTCCTCGTCGACCAGTTCCTTGACCTTCAGCGCGGCGCTGTCGGTGAAGACCAGCGGGCCCGGGATTTCGGTGGTGACGGGGGAGAGTTCGGCGACGGCGCTCATGGGGGATCCTTGCAAATGCGTTTCAGGCTCTATTGGGCCACAAAAGCCAGGCGTCCTGGGCGACTGTGGTCATTGACGGCAACAACGCGACCGTGAAATTCAGGCTTCGTTGCCGGCAGCCAGCTTCAGCAGCGGCCGCTCGGCCTCGGCTTCGCCGGCGGGAACGTGCTTCATCACTCCATCGATGGTGGCGCCCTGGTGCATTTCAAGGGCTTCGTAGTGCACGTCGCCCACGATGCGCGCCTTGGGCTGCAGTTCGAGCAGCGCCGTGGCCATCACCGGGCCGTGCACCTGGCCGTTGATGATGACGTGGCCGGCCATGACCTTGCCCTGCACGCGCGCGTTCTCGCTGATGACCAGCAGGCTGGACGGGTCGGTGGCGACCACGTCGCCCAGCACCTCGCCGTCGATGCGCAGGCCGGCGTCGAAACGCAGCTCGCCGTGCACCTGGGTGCCCTCGCCGATGAGGCTGCGGATGGCGGGCTGCTTCTTGCGGTTGAACCACATGGTGAAACTCCTCGGACGAATCCTGATTTCCGCGGCGCCCTCGCGCTGGCGGCCCAAACGATCTTTTTATGGGTTCGAAGCGTCCCGCCCAACTACAGCTTGAGCGTCTGCAGTGCGCGCACCGCGCCGCCCGCGTCGGTGACCTTGACCTGCGCACTTTTTACCACGGCGCGAGGAGGGCAATCGACCATCCCCTCGACGCGTGCGTATTGCTTCACTTGCAAGGGCTGGATCGAGGTCGATGGAGGCGACGTCCAGGGCTGGCCGTCGAGCGTGCCGGTGAGCGTGAGCTCGTAGCGGCCGTTGAACTGTACGGCCGTGCGGCCGCCCTGGGTCACCAGGAGCTGGTAACGGACGTGTCCAGGTGCCACGGTCTCCACCTGGAAGCCGCGCACGCTCACGCCCTCGGGCACGCCGCCGCCCTGCGGGATCAGTTGCTGGAAGAAGCCGAGGTCGGCCTTGAGCGCCAGCTTGTCGGCCTCGCTCTGGCGCAGTTGGTTGGCCAGTTGATCCTCGGCGGCCTTCTCGGTCTTGAGCAGGCTCTCGGCCGTGTTGGCCAGCGCCTGGGCCTTGTCGCGCTCTTCCTTGAGGTTGTCCTGCTCGTCACGTAGCCGTGCGAGTTCGGCCTTGGCGCTGCGATCGAGGCCCGCCAGATCCTTGCCGGTCTCGAACGCCCACAGCGCGATGGCGGCCGAGAAGCCCAGCACCAGCGCGCCGCCGAGCCAGCGAAGAGGCCACGGCAGGTGGCGGCGCACCGAGACGCGGGGGGTGGAGAGTCGACGTCGAAGCAGCTTCCAGCGCATGAACTTACCTGGGGTAAGGGGTTGCAAGTGCGAGCCAAAAACGCGAAGGGCCGCTGGAGAGCGGCCCTTGTGGAGGCAAGACCTGGAACGCGACCAGCGCGTTCCGGGTGGTGCAGTTTAACGCTTGCTGAACTGCTTGCGACGGCGAGCGCCGTGCAGGCCGACCTTCTTACGCTCGACTTCACGCGCATCGCGCGTGACGAAGCCGGCGCGGCTGAGATCAGGCTTCAGCGCGGTGTCGTAGTCGATCAGCGCGCGGGTGATGCCGTGGCGGATCGCGCCGGCCTGGCCGGATTCGCCGCCGCCATGCACGTTCACCTTCACGTCGAACGTGAGTTCGTTGTTGGTGAGCATCAGCGGTTGCTTGACCACCATGATGGAGGTTTGACGGCCGAAATACTCGTCGACGGTCTTGCCGTTGACGGTGATCTTGCCATCGCCCTTCTTCATGAAGACGCGCGCGACGGACGACTTGCGACGGCCCGTGCCGTAGTTCCAATTACCGATCATCGCGACTCCTTAGATTTCCAGCGCTTTGGGCTGCTGGGCGGCGTGCGGGTGCGTGCCACCGGCATAGACCTTCAGCTTCTTGATCATCGCGTAGCCCAGAGGACCCTTCGGGAGCATGCCCTTGACGGCCTTCTCGATGGCGCGGCCGGGATGCTTGGCCTGCATGTCCTTGAACTTCGTCGCGTAGATGCCGCCGGGGTAGCCCGAGTGACGGTAGTACACCTTGTCTTCGGCCTTGTTGCCGGTGACGCGGATCTTGTCGGCGTTGACGATGACGATGAAATCGCCGGTATCGACGTGGGGCGTGTAGATTGGCTTGTGCTTGCCGCGCAGTCGGAGTGCCACTTCACTGGCAACACGTCCGAGCACCTTGTCGGTGGCGTCGATCACAAACCACTCGTGCACCACTTCTGCGGGCTTTGCGCTGAAGGTCTTCATGAGTGTTCTCTTTTGGAGATTGAACGCGGCTGTTCGAACGCTCCGGGTCAATCCTGGTGGTTCTCGGCGCTGCTCATGAATGGCAACCTCTCGAACCGGAACTGGGACCGGCATCTTCTTTGTCCAACTCAGCGTTGCTGGATTGGACAGGTTCACCCCGCCGCAAAACGGGAAGCCCACGAGTATCGCACGGATCGGGAAAAACTCCTAGCCACGCGAGCCGCCCCGCGCCAACGAGCCCCCCTCCCCACGGCCGTGCAGACAGGAATAGACTGGACTCCCCGAATTGGCATGCTGCAATGCAGCATCATCGCCGGCAGGCCCAACGCAATCCGTGTACAGTCGTTTCGGGTAAACACTGGGAACCCGCCATGGGCGACACCTCGTCCGACTCTTCCAACCCCGCGCACGCCGCTGACATCAACGGCCCGGACACCCTTCCGGCCCCGATGCCGGCGCGCCCGCGTCCGTTCGGCTGGGTGCCCATCCGTTCGCTGTCCGCCCGCCACCGTCCGCGCATCCTGGCGCACCTGCTGGCGCTGGACACCAACGACCGCTACCTGCGCTTCGGCTACGCCGCGGCCGACGACCAGATCCGCCGCTACGTGGAACGCATCGCGTTCGAGCGCGACGAGATCTTCGGCGTGTTCAACCGCCGCCTCGAGCTGATCGCCCTGGCCCACCTGGCCTACGAGCCGTCGGTGGACACCGAGCCGGAGCGTGCCAGCGCGGCCGAGTTCGGCGTGTCGGTGGCCGTGCGCGGCCGCGGACGCGGCTACGGTGCGCGCCTGTTCGACCACGCGGTGCTGCGCGCGCGCAACCGCGGCGTCGACACCATCGTCATCCACGCGCTGACCGAGAACGTGGCGATGCTCAAGATCGTGCGCAACGCCGGCGCCACCATCGAGCGCACCGGCATCGACGCCGAGGCCCAGCTGCGCCTGCCTCCCGAGAACTTCGCCTCCATCCTGGCCGGCAAGGTCGAGCAACACCTGGGCGAACTGGACTACCAGTTCAAGCAGGGCGCGCGCCAGATGGACACGATCCTCGACATCGGCCGCGGCCATCCTCGCTCCGGACGCTGAAACGCCGGCCCACGTACCATGGGCCCATGACCGATTTCGCCGACCGCGCCCCGTACGCCCGCCTGACGCCGCACCAGATGCTGGATGCGCTGGCCGCCGCGGGGTTTCCCATCACCGGCGGCCTCATCCAGCTCAACTCCTACGAGAACCGCGTGGTGCAGGCCGCGCTGGAAGGCGGCGCGGCCGTCGTCGCCAAGTCCTACCGGCCGCGGCGCTGGAACGACGACCAGCTGCTGGAGGAACACCAGTTCGCGCGCGAACTCGACGCCGACGACCTGCCCATCGCCGCGCCGCTGGTGCTGGCCTCGCCCCACGCCCACCCCGCGCTCGCGCTGGTGGGCGATCCGCCCACGCTGGGCCACTGGCAGCCCGAGGGCGACCCGGACGACGACGACCGCACGCCCTCGCCCGTCTATCGCTTCGCCGTCGCGCCCCGGCGCGCGGGACGCGCGCCCGAGCTCGAGAGCCCGCACACGCTGGCGTGGCTGGGCCGGCTGCTGGCCCGCCTGCACACGGTGGGCGCGCGCAGGCCGTTCGTGCACCGGCGCACGCTGGACTGCGACACCTACGGCACGCAGGCCATCGCCCGCGTCGAACGCAGCGACCTGCTCACGCGCGCGCAG
>JACMOG010000465.1 GCA_014378125.1 Vitreoscilla sp.
AGCACGGCCAGGCGCGCATCGGCGGCCAGGCGATCCAGGCGCGAGCGCTGCAGCGCCAGCTCGAGCCCCATGGCCTTGGCCTCGGAGTCGCGCTGGCGTTCCAGCGCGCCCAGCGCCAGCATCAGGCCCACGATGGTGCCGGTGCCCGAGATCAGGATGAAGCCCTGGATGCGGCCTTCGTGGCTGACGAGCGCGGTGAAGTCGCCGCCCGTGGCCAGCAGGTAGACGGCCAGCGTGGCGAGCGTCGCGGCACAGAACACCGTGACCGACTGCAGCACCCACGGCGGCACCACGCGCTGGCGCCAGACGAGCGCGGCGCTGCGCGCCACCAGCGTGATGAAGCCCACGAACAGCGTGCGCCCGAGCAGCACCGTGAACTGCAGCTCGAAGATCGGGTTCATGATGATCGCGACCAGCAGCGATGACACCAGCGTCAGCGCGATGGCCCGCGGCGACAGCGCGCGCAGGAAACGCGCCCAGCGCGAACGCGGCGCCGGCTCGGGCTCGAGCCCGGGCGTCACGGCGGGAGGAAGAAAGGACATGTCGCCACGATAGCGTGCCGCGCGCCGCCCGCCCAGCACCGGACGGCTCGGGTGCGACGAGCGACGGATCGCGAGCCGCGAACGGACGACGCGGTCATCGCCACACGGGGATGTCGCGACCGCGCTTGCGACCGCGCGCGGATCAGAACCCCGCGCGCTGCATCGGCGCGTTCAACGCCACGCGCAGCGTCTCGGCGCAGTCGGCCAGGTGCAGTCGCGAGGCCTCGCTGAGGCCCGGCCGGCGCTGCGCCGCCCGGATGCGCGGCAGCAGCGCCGAGGCCTCGGCGCGCAGCGTGGAGCGCATGTCCACGCGCACGCCGCCCGGCGTGCGCAGCAGTACCGTGGCCAGGCGGTTGACGTGGTCGCGCTGCAGCTCGCGCCGACGCGCCGGGATGTCGCCCCTGCCGTCCGCGCCGAAGTTGCCGGCGTCCGACCACAGCGAGCGCGTGATACGGGCATACACCTCGGTGGGGGCCAGCATCTGCGCGGGGTGGTCGAGCTTGGGCGCGCTGTCTTCGAGGCGCTGGGCCAGGCCGTCGCTCATCAGCGCGGCCAGCACCTGGCGCTGCACGTCGAGCATCACCGATTCCACCGGGTAGTCGGTGGACACCGGATAGCCCCCCGCAGACACGTCGCCGCGCTCGAGGAAGTCGGGCGCGAGGCGGCGCTGCAGGGCCGGCGAGATGCGGAAGCTGTCGGCCGCGAGCACGTTGTCGACCAGCGTGTCGAGCGCCGCGCGTTGCTGCGCGGCCGGCACCGGCTGCATCGGGTCGCGGCCCGAGCCCGGGAAGTCGCGCAGCGTGGAGACGCCGCCCAGCTGGCGCAGCAGCAGGCCGGCGGAGCGCGTGGCGTCGCGCAGCACGTAGGCCACGGTGCGGCGCAGCACCGCGTAGCTCTCGGTGGGCTTGAGCTTGCGCGTCTCCTGGCGGGCGAGCACGTCGCGCGCGATCTCGAAGCGCTTCTGCGCGTAGGCCACCGTGTCGCTGCCCAGGTCGTCCTGCAGCGAGGCCGGATCCACGCCCAGGTAGTTGTCCTCGTCGGTGCCGTAGTCGAGGCCGGGCTCGGTGTTGCGTTCGGCGATCTTGAGCAGCTCGGCCTTCTGCTGCGCCGGCGTGGCGTCGGCCGGCAGCGGCTTGTAGGCGTATTCGATGGCCCAGTAGTCGTACGGGCCCAGCGTGGTGTTGAACGGCGCGGCGCCCGGCTCGCCAGGGCGCTGCACGTTGACGGGCAGGTAGTCCATCACCGAGCCGGACAGCGAATGCGTCTTCGTGAACTCGGGGTCGGACAGCTGCTTGTCGGTGTACTCGCGCGAGCCGCGGAAGTTGTGGCGCAGGCCCAGCGTGTGGCCCACCTCGTGCATCGTCACGTCGGTGAGATAGGCCTCGACGAAGGCCTCGGCCTCGGGGCTGTCGGGATCGATCTCGCCGCGGGCGCCGAGCACGTCCAGGCCGTATCCGAGCTGCTCGGCCCCGGAGTCGCCGGCCATGCAGGCCTGCTGCTCGCGGCCGCGCGCCAGCCCGCGCGGCGGCGCGCCGTCGGCGGGCGCAAGCTCGAGCCCCGGCGCCTGCAACAGGCCCGGGATGTCGAAGGCCCGCGCCACGTCGAGCACCTGCGTGCGGATGGTGCGCATGTCGCGCGAGGACATGCTCTCGATGGCGATCACCGCATCGAGGATCTCGCCCGTGCGCGGATCCACGTGGCGCGGCCCGATCGCGCCGAAGCCGGGCTCGGCGTTGACCATCCAGCGCACCGACGTGACGCCCACGTCGAGCGAGTCGAACGCGGCGTCGTCGGGCTGCACCTTCACCACGATGGCGTTCTTGAAGCCGATGCGCTCGAAGGCCTTGTTCCACTCGAGGATGCCGCGCGTGATGGCGTCGCGATACTTCAGCGGGATGGTGCGGTCGAGCCAGTAGGTGATGGGCTTGACCGGCTCGGACAGTGCCGCCGCCGGATCCTTCTTCTCCAGGCGCCAATGGTCGATGAAACGTTCGCGCGGCGATCGCGACACGTCGTCGCTGAAGTCGGCCACCGTGGAGGTGAAGTAGCCGACGCGAGGATCGGCCGGGCGGGTGGCCATGGGTTTCTCGGGCAGGCGCGCCAGCGAGTAGTGCAGGCCCAGGAACAGGCTGCGCACGTCGGGCACGAAGCTCGGGATGGTCGGCTGCGGCGCACCCGGCGGCGCGTTGGGGAACGAGGTGGCGATGGACTGCGTGAAGTAGTGCGCCGTGACGTCGAACATCACCTCGTCGGGCGCCCCGCGCACGCTGTCGAAATACGAGTTTCGCGGATCGTTGGTATACCCCTGGCGGTACATCTGCTGCAGGTGGATGGCCATGCCCAGGGTGTCGCCCAGGAACAGGTTGTTGGCCTCCACGAGAACGCCACGCGACGCGGCATCGGCCTGGCTGGCCACCGGCGTGCTGCCCACCAGGCTGCCCGAGTAGGCCGCGGCCACCGCGAACGACTGCGGCGAGCCGGGCGCGGCGCGGAACTCCTCGTTGAGCGCGACCAGCTGTACCAGGTTGTGGATCTTGCGGAACTCGACGATCTGCGGCGAGCCCCAGGTCGCGGACTGGAACGCCATCATCCCGCCATACAGACCGCCCTCGCCCAGGCCCTGCGAGATCTTGGGCGAGAAGAACATCGGCTTGTTGAAGTCCTCAGGCCGCAGCTCCAGCCAGACCTTGTCGTCCTTCTGCCAGAGCGTGAGCATGCCTTCGATCCGGCGCGCGCCCAGGGTGACCGTGGCGAACGGCGGCAGCGGCGGGCCCGAC
>JACMOG010000466.1 GCA_014378125.1 Vitreoscilla sp.
CTTGACGGGGGCGTCTGGTGGCCTGGATCGGTGAGCTCAGGCGTGAGGGTTGCGGGTTGCGGGTTGCAAGTTGCAGGTTGCAGGTTGCGAGGCGCGCTGGATCAGTCACGACTCCCCCGGTTCGTCGTTCCAACCATGGGCGGCCCGCGGACAACATTCGCGGGGGAAGAAGTCCCCGAATTTGTTTGTTGGTCTTGGCATCGTCGGGCCGTCGAGGCTGCGACGATGCCCGCGGGCGGCACCACTGCCAGCCGCCGGGCCTGTCGCGAATCGCGGATCGGGATGCCAGCGTTACTTTTCGTGATCGACGACCGGCGCCGTCCTGTTACCCTGCGCGCGGATCGCAGGATCCACCCCTGAGACGCCGCCGTGCGCCAGCATGGATCCTGCGACTACGCGCAGGATGACACGCCGTTGACGCGGTGATGACGCCGTTGACGAGGTGATGCCCCCTTCGTCCGTCAAGACAAGGAGCGTTGGAGTCGCGACGCGCAGTTCGCGTCAGGCCCGACTGCGCGTTGACGAGCCGGCCGCGGGCATCGTCGCGGCCTCGACGGCCCGACGATGCCAAGACCAACAATCAAGTTCGCGGACTTCTTCCCCTGCGAATGTTGTCCGCTGGCCGCCCATGGTTGGAACGACGAACCGGGCGAGTCTCTTTTGTGAGGTCAAGGAGGAGCCGCGCCGCAGGCCGGCGGGGGACACGAACAAAAGAGACTTGCCCGGTGAGTCGTGACTGATCCAGCGCGCCCCGCAAACCGACACCCCGCAAACCGAACCCCGCAATCCGACACCCCTCAATCCGACGCACCCCGCAATCCGGCGATGAACCAAAAAAAAGCGCCGCGGGTGCGGCGCTTTTCGCTCGGAGCGAGGGACTTGTCAGCCGCGGCGGCGACGGGCGACGGCGCCCAGGGCGCCCAGGCCGGCCAGCATCAGGGCCAGGCTGCCGGGTTCCGGCACGGCGGTGACGCTGACGTTGTCCAACAGGGCACCGACGTTGTCGTTGCTGGCGTCGTAGAAGCTGAACGTCAGCACGCCACCGGAGGCATGGCCGTAGACGGTGTAGTACGCGTCGTCGTTCTGGCCCGGCGTGTAGTGGGTATCGGCCCCGCCCGAGATGGACACCGTGGTGTATTCGGTGCCGCCGTCGCGGT
Organism: Vitreoscilla sp.; assembly: GCA_014378125.1. The sequence continues at coordinate 1,158 of JACMOG010000466.1, forward strand.
GGTTGCCCGCCAGTTCGAACGTCAACGCGTATTCGCCATCGGCGAGGCCGGTGAACGTCTTCGTCAGCGTCGCGGCGTGGCCGGTCGAGCCGTCAAGGTCGATGAACTCGCCGTTGCCGGGCAGGAAGTTGAACTGGCCGCCGTCCGGAATGACGTCCACCGTGGCGTTTTCGCCAGAGATCGTCCAGCCGCTCGGCGTCGTGTTCAGGCCACCGGCGTTGCTGTTGAAGTTGTCCGACCACGTCCAGGCGGTGGCGTGCGCCGAAGCGGAAAGAACCATCGCGGCAGCGACGGCAAGCATGCGGAATCTCATTTTCGTACCCCTCGTTGGTAAAAACGTTGTCTCGAAAATATTGTGTCCGGATGCAAGCGATCAGCCGCATACGGGAAACCCCTAGACAACCCCGCCAGTTCACCGGAAGTGGTGAGCTTTGGGCCGCCTCAACCTAGGGGGCGCGCTATTTCGCCAGCCACTGGGGCGTGCAGCGCAACACCTCGTCCAGCGTGGTGAGTCCCTCGGCCACCTTCATCAGCCCCGCGAGCCGCAGCGGGCGCATGCCTTCCAGCATGGCCTGGCGCGCGAGCCTGGCCACGTCGAGATTTGGATGGATCGCATCCTTCAGCGGCTCGGTCATGGGCATCAGCTCGTACAGCGCGGCGCGACCGCGGTAGCCCGTGTTGCGGCAGGCCACGCAGCCCACCGCCTTCATCGGCCGCAGGCGTCCGCCCAGCTTCCAGGGCTGGGCCAGTTCCTCGAGCATCTTCGAGGTGTCGCCCGAGTCGTCGGGCACCTTGCACAGCGGGCACAGCGTACGGGCCAGGCGTTGGGCCAGCACGCCGATGACCGTGGCCGAGATCAGGTACGGCGGCACGCCCAGGTCGACCATGCGGGTGATGGCCGACGGCGCGTCGTTGGTGTGCAGCGTGGAGAACACGAGGTGGCCGGTGAGCGCGGCCTGGATCGCCATCTCGGCGGTCTCGAGGTCACGAATTTCGCCCACCATGATGATGTCCGGATCCTGGCGCACCAGCGAGCGCAGGCCGGTGGCGAAGTCGAGGTCGATGGACTGCTGCACCTGCGTCTGGTTGAACGCCGGCTCGATCATTTCGATCGGGTCTTCGACGGTGCAGACGTTCACCTGCTCGGTGGCCAGCTTCTTCAGCGTCGAATAGAGCGTGGTGGTCTTGCCCGAGCCCGTGGGCCCGGTCACCAGGATGATGCCGTGGGTCATGCCCATCAGCGCCTGCCAGCGCTCGGCCTCGGCGGTGGTGAAGCCCAGGCTCTCGAAGGGCTTGTCGACGGTGCCCGGATCGAAGATCCGCATCACCACCTTCTCGCCGAACGCGGTGGGCAGCGTGGACAGCCGCATTTCCACCTCGGCCCCGGGCATGCCGCCCGCGCCGTCGGGGCGCTTGGTCTTGATGCGGCCGTCCTGCGGGCGGCGACGCTCGATGACGTCCATGCGTCCCAGCAGCTTGATGCGCGCGGTCATCGCGTTCATCACCGCCGCGGGCACCTGGTGCGCCGTGTGCAGCACGCCGTCGATGCGCAGTCGGATGGCGGCCATGTCTCGGCGCGGCTCCAGGTGGATGTCGCTGGCGCGCTGCTCGAAGGCGTATTGCCACAGCCAGTCGACCACCTGCACCACGCCCTGGTCGTTGGCGTCGAGCTGGCCCTTGATCTTGCCCAGCTCCACCAGTTGCTCGAAGCTGTTGGCGGCCGAGGCCCCCGTGGTCTTGTTGGCGAAACGCACCGACGCGGCCAGCGAGTAGAACTCGGGCGTGTAGCGGGCGATGTCCTCGGGATGCGCCAGATGCAGTCGCACCGGCCGCTTCACGAAGGCCTCGATCTCGGGCACCCAGCCGATGTCGAACGGCTCCGACGTGGCCACGGTCACCTCGGGGGCGTTCACGCCGATGGGCAGGGCGCGGGCCGGCTCGGCCTACGCCACCGACATCACCTCCGACACCCGGCCCACGTCCACGCGCAGCGGATCGATGCGCTGGTACGGGAGGTCGAAGCGCGCGGCCAGCCAGCGGGCCAGCGCGTCGGTGTCGAGCACGCGGCCGTCGCGAATGTCGACCAGGCTGATGCCGCCCAGGCGCTGCAGCGGATGCAGGCCGGACGCGCTGGTGCCGAATCGGCGCAGCAGCTTGTCGGCTTCCTCGGGCGCGAGCACGCCGTCGTCGCGCAACCACTTGAGCAGCTGGCGCAGCTCCAGCCGGCCGGTGGGCGGCGTGTGGCGACGGCCGGGAGCGCTCGCGGGCGCGCGCACCGGGATCGGCGCGGGCTTGACGGAAGGGATATCGGCCATGGTGCCTCTCAAAGGGATAGCGGCCGCACCATGCGCAGCCACTTGCGCGCCGGCAGGCCGAAGCGCGATTCGATGTTATCCGCCCGGGCCGACAACGTGTCGCGATCGGGCACCACCACGCCGCGGCCGGCGATGACCACGGTGTTGCCCTCGCGCGTGGGTCGCAGGCTCCACACCTGGTCGAGGCCGAAGGCCGACGCGATGCGCGCGGCGCTGGCCGTGAAGCTGGTATCGCGGCCGAACAGGTTGACGGCCATCAGGCCGC
>JACMOG010000467.1 GCA_014378125.1 Vitreoscilla sp.
CGGCGAAGAAGGTGCCCATCACGCCCACGCCGCGTGGTGTGGCGGCGGCCTTGCGGGCCATCAGTTGTTCGTTGAGAGAGTGGTTCATGGTGTTCCTTTGGGCCCCTCGACTGACGAGTACGTCAGCCGGTCCCCGGAGGGGATGCGGGCCGGCTTGGGAGCGGCCCGGTGCTCGGCCCGCAATGGTTGGATTCGCATGGTGGCGCTTACGCGGCTTCGATGCGGATCCAGGTGGTCTTGAGTTCGGTGTACTTGTCGAAGGCGTGCAGCGACTTGTCTCGCCCGTTGCCGCTTTGCTTGAAGCCGCCGAAGGGCACGGTGATGTCGTCTTCGTCGTACTGGTTCACGTGCACGGTGCCGGCCCGCAATGCGCGCGCCACACGGTGCGCGCGGTTGATGTCGTCGCTCCAGACGCTGGCCTGCAGGCCGTAGGCGCTGTCGTTGGCCATGGCCACCGCTTCGGCCTCGGTCTTGAAGCGGATCACCGACAGCACCGGCCCGAAGATCTCTTCGCGGGCGATCTTCATGCGGTTGTCGACGCCATCGAACACGGTCGGCTCGACGTAGAAACCTCCCGTCTCGCTCATCACCTGGCGGCCGCCGCTGATGATGCGCGCGCCTTCGCTGCGGCCGGCCTCGATGTAGCCGAGCACGGTGCGCATCTGCGTGTCGTCGGCCAGCGCGCCGGTCTCGCACGTGCCGCCTAGCGGGTCGCCGGGCGCGTACTTCGGCGCTTCGGCCTGGACGATGGCGGTGAACTCGTCGGCAACGCTTTCATGCACGAACACGCGCGAAGGCGCGTTGCAGCTTTCGCCGGCATTGAAGAACAGGCTGCCGGCGGCCGTTTTCGCGGCGCGCGCCACGTTCTCGAAGTCGTCGAACACCAGAAAGGCGGACTTGCCGCCGAGCTCGTTGTAGACCCGCTTCAGGTTGCTCCGGCCTGCGTATTCCAGCATCTTGCGGCCCACGCGCGTGCTGCCGGTGAAGCCGATCGCATCGACGTCCATGTGCAGCGCCAGCGCCTCGCCGGCCTCTTGGCCGAAACCCGGCACGACATTGAACACGCCTTCCGGCAAGCCGGCTTCGATGGCCAGTTCGGCCAGGCGCAAAGCCGTCAGCGGCGACTTCTCGCTGGGTTTCAACACCACGCTGTTGCCGGTGGCCAGCGCCGGCCCGAGCTTCCACGCGGCCATGATCATCGGGTAGTTCCAGGGCACGACCGCACCGATCACGCCCATGGTTTCGCGCGTGATCAAGGCCAGCGCGTTCGCACCGGTCGGCGCGATCTCGTCGTACACCTTGTCGATCGCCTCGCCATACCAGGCGATGCAGCGCGCGGTGGCGCCCACATCTACGCCCAAGCTGTACTGGATCGGCTTGCCCATGTCGAGCGTTTCGAGCAGGGCCAACTCTTCCCGCGCGCCCATGATCTTCTCGGCGAAGCGCTGCAACACCTTCTTACGCGATGCCGGCGGCTGGCCCGCCCAGCGCCGGTCTGCGAAAGCGGGGCGGGGCGGAGCCACGGCCGCGTCGATGTCGGCGGCGCGGCCGCGCGCGACCTGCGTCAACACCCGGCCGTTGATCGGCGAGATGCAGTCGAAGGTTTCGCCGGTGACTGCCGCCACGCGCTTGCCGGCGATCAAGGCCCGGCCATCGAG
>JACMOG010000468.1 GCA_014378125.1 Vitreoscilla sp.
ACCGCATCGACGCGCTGTCCATCATCGTGCACCGGGCGCAGAGCGCGTACCGCGGCCGGGCCGTCGCGGCGAAGATGCCCGACCCGGGCCGCACGAAGGAGATCCGCGAGCCCATCGTCACCGTGCACCTGGACATGCCGCAGGACTACGTGGGCGCCGTGATGACGCTGGCCGTGCAGAAGCGCGGCGTGCAGCTCAACATGGCCTACCATGGCCGCCAGGTGATGCTCACGTACGAGATCCCGCTGGCCGAGATCGTGCTCGACTTCTTCGACAAGCTCAAGAGCATCTCGCGCGGCTACGCGTCGATGGACTACGAGTTCAAGGAATACCGGGCGTCGGACGTCGTCAAGGTGGACCTGATGATCAACGGCGACCGCATCGACGCGCTGTCCATCATCGTGCACCGGGCGCAGAGCGCGTACCGCGGCCGGGCCGTCGCGGCGAAGATGCGCGAGCAGATCCCGCGCCAGCAATACGACGTCGCGATCCAGGCCGCGATCGGCGCCAACATCATCTCGCGCGAGAACATCAAGGCGCTGCGCAAGAACGTGCTGGCAAAATGCTATGGCGGGGACGTCTCCCGCAAGAAGAAGCTGCTCGAAAAACAAAAGGCAGGCAAGAAGCGCATGAAGCAGATCGGCTCCGTCGAAGTGCCTCAGGAAGCTTTCCTCGCCATCCTCCAAGTGGACGATTGAATCGATGAGTGCATTGACCGGCGCGCTATATGCCGCCTTGGTGATCTATCTGGGCGGCTGGCTCGCGGACAAGTGGATCGGCAACTTCGCGTTGCTGCTGCTGCTGCTGACGCTGGTGACGTTCGCCTACTGGCTGGCGGAGCGGCTGTACTTCGCGCCGAGGCGCCAGAAGGCGGCCGCGGTGTTCGAGTCGCAGGAGGCCGCGCGCCGCGCCGACCTCACGCGCCAGGGCATCCAGGTCGACGGCGAGGTGGACGACGTCAAGGCGCGCCTGCTGCAGCAGCCCTGGTGGCTCGACTGGACGGCGGGCCTGTTCCCGGTCATCGCCGTGGTCTTCGTGCTGCGCAGCTTCCTGTTCGAGCCGTTCAAGATCCCGTCGGGCTCGATGATCCCGACGCTGCAGGTGGGCGACCTGATCCTGGTCAACAAGTTCCACTACGGCATCCGCCTGCCGGTGATCAACAAGAAGATCATCCCCAACCACGACCCCGCGCGCGGCGACGTGATGGTGTTCCACTACCCGATGAACCCGCAGGTGGACTACATCAAGCGGGTGGTGGGCCTGCCGGGCGACGAGGTGTCGTACCTGAACAAGCAGCTGCGCATCAACGGCGAGCTGGTTCCCGAGGCGCCGCTGCCCGACTACTATGTGGACGAGCGCCACGTCTACGAGCGCGCGTTCGTCGAAGACCTGAAGGGCGTGAAGCACCAGATCCTCAACGACCCGGATCGTCCGTCCGGCGTCACGCCGTTCAACGGCTTCCCGTTCAAGGACAACTGCCAGTACAGTGCCGAAGGCGTGGTCTGCAAGGTGCCCGCCAACCACTACTTCATGATGGGCGACCATCGCGACGACTCGCAGGATTCGCGTTATTGGGGCTTCGTGCCCGACGAGAACATCGTCGGCCGTGCCTTCTTCGTCTGGATGAATTTCGGCGACCTCGGTCGCATCGGCTCGTTCCATTGATCCGGCGCCGGCCTGGAGGCCGGCGCGTTGAACCAAGGGCACTCCCCATGATCCAGTCTCGCCGACCCTCCCGCCAACACGGTGCCTCGCTGATCAGCATGCTGGTCCTCGCGGTGCTCGTGTGCTGCGCCATCCTCATGGGCCTGCGTATCTTTCCTTCGGTCAACGAGTACCTCACCATCCGCAAGGCGGTCTCGCGGATCATGGCCAACAACCCGAGCGGCCCCAACGACGTGCGCACGCAGTTCGACAAGACGGCCGAGGTGGAGTACTCCATCCACACGATCAGCGGCAAGGATCTCAACATCCAGATGCTGGGCGACAGCGGCAACCTGCGCACTTCGTACGCCTACAACGTCGAGATCCCGATCTTCGAGCCCACGGTGTACATCCTGATCAAGTACGCCGGCTCGGCTTCGACCGGCGGCGCGAAGGGGCCCTGAACGCCATGGCCAGCAGCGCGCCGTCTGCGCCGGCCCGCGGGGCGGCGCTGGTCGAGCAACGGCTCGGCTACCGGTTCACCGAGCGTGCGCTGTTCGAACGCGCCCTCACGCACCGCAGCTTCGGCGCCGACCACAACGAGCGGCTCGAGTTCCTGGGCGACGCCGTCCTGAACCTGACCGTCTCGCGGCTGCTGTTCGACCGCTTCTCCGGCTCCGACGAGGGCGACCTCACGCGCGTGCGCGCCCACCTCGTGCGCGAGGACAGCCTGCACCGCGTGGCGCTGGTGCTGGGCCTGCCCGAGGCGCTGCGGCTGTCCGACGGCGAGGCGCGCGGCGGCGGCGCCACGCGGCCGTCCATCCTGGCCGACGCGGTGGAGGCGCTGATCGGCGCCGTCAGCATCGACGGCGGCTTCGAGTCGGCGCAGGCGCTGGTCACGCGGCTGTTCGGCGAGACCATCACGTCCACCACCACCGACAACTGGCGCAAGGATGCCAAGACCGAGCTGCAGGAGTGGCTGCAGGCCCGGCACGTGCCGGTCCCGGCCTACCGCATCTCGGCCACCCACGGGCAGGCGCACGCGCAAACCTTCGATGTGGAGTGCGATGTCCCGGCGCTCAAGTGGCGCGCCACTGGCACGGGCCGCTCGCGCCGCGCGGCGGAGCAGGCCTCCGCCCAACAACTGCTCGATCGAATCAAGGCCGGCGAACTCGACGTGCCGACCCGCAAAGGAAATCCTGGTGCCTGAAATCAAGCCTCCCCACGACTCGTCCGACGAGCTTCCGGAGGACGACCTGCCGCACGGCGACGATGCCTCCGACGACCTGCCGCAAGACTTCGCCGACGCCGGCGACGCCGACATGATCGAGACGCCCCTCAGCGAGGCCGCCATGGCCGCGATGCTGTCGGCCGCCGTCGACGAGAACGGCGTCAAGAAGCGCTGCGGCCTGGTGGCCATCGTGGGCCGCCCCAACGTGGGCAAGTCCACGCTGCTCAACGCGCTGGTGGGCCAGAAGATCAGCATCACGTCCAACAAGGCCCAGACCACGCGCCACCGCATCACCGGCGTGCGCAGCGACGGCCCGGCGCAGTTCGTGTTCGTCGACACGCCCGGCTACCAGACCAAGCACTCGGCAGCGCTCAACAAGTCGCTGAACAAGACGGTGGTGTCGGTGCTGAGCGACGTCGACATCGTGCTGTTCATGGTGGAGGCCGGCAAGTTCGGCGCGGACGACGCCAAGGCGCTGCAGCTGATGCCCAAGGGCAAGCCGGTCATCCTCATCCCGAACAAGCTGGACACCGTGCAGCGCCGCAGCGACATCCTGCCGTGGCTCAAGTCGATGCAGGACAAGTTCCCGTTCGCCGAGTTCTTCCCGATGTCCTCGCATTCCTCCAGCGACATCGAGCGCCTCATGGGCGTGCTCATGCCCTACCTGCCCGAGCAGCCGTGGTTCTACGACGCGGAGATGCTCACCGACCGCAGCGAGCGCTTCCTGGTCAGCGAGGTCATCCGCGAGAAGCTGTTCCGCCTCACCGGCGACGAGCTGCCGTACAACGTCACCGTGGTCATCGACCAGTTCGCCGAGGAAGGCACGATGCGGCGCATCGCCGCCACCATCATCGTGGAGCGCGACGCGCACAAGGGCATGGTCATCGGCGCCAAGGGCCTGCAGCTGAAGCGCATAGCCTCGGAGTCGCGCCAGGAGCTCGAGCGCCTGCTCGAGGCCAAGGTGTTCCTCGAGGTGTGGGTGAAGGTGCGCTCGGGCTGGGCCGATTCGGAAGAGCATCTGCGGTCCTACGGCTACGAATAACGAAATGACCGCCCCCACGCGCCCTGCGGTCGCTGCCCCCCGAGGGGGTGCTCGCCGCCTAGGGGCGGCCCGTCGGCAGCTCAATTGATGGCCACCGTTCGCCGCGTCAGCGTTCCCCTGGACGCCTACGTGCTCCATCGCTACGACTGGAGCGAGACGAGCCTGATCCTCGACCTGTTCACGCGCGCCCGGGGCCGCGTCACGGTGGCGGCCAAGGGGGCGAAGCGGCCGTACTCGCAGCTGCGCAGCGTGCTGCTGCCGTTCCAGCGCATCGCCGCCACCATCGGCAAGCAGGTGGAGGACGCGCAGTCCGACGTCGTCACGCTGCGCTCGGCCGAATGGGCCGGCCTCGACGCCACCCCGGTGCTGCCGCCGGCCCGGCTGTTCGCCGGCTTCTATCTCAACGAACTGCTGATGAAGCTGCTGGCGCGCGGCGACGCACACCCGGCGCTGTTCGACGGCTACGCGGGCACGCTGCGCAGCCTGGCGGTGTCCGACGACTTCTCCGAGCAGATCGGCCTGCGCGCGTTCGAGCTGGTGCTGCTGAAGGCCGTGGGCCTGCTGCCCGATCTCGACCGCGTCACCGCCACGCAGCGGCGCCTGGTGCCGGAGTCGGCCTACCAGTGGGTGGGCGATCGCGGGCTGGTCGATGCCGACGCGTCATCGCCGGCCGCCCGATTGCCGGGTTCCGACCTGCTGGAGATCGACGCCGCGCTGCGCGACAACAACCTGGGCGCGCTGCAGGTGGCCTGCGCCACGCGCCTCGATCGCCTCAAGCCGGTGCTGCGCGCGCTGGTTCACTATCATCTCGGTTCGCCCACGCTGCGCACGCGTGAAGTCATGCGCGACGCCAGAAAATTGTTGGCCCCCTCGCTCCTCCCGTCGCTGCCCCCCGGGGGGGAGGTCGGTTAGGCTCGGGTGGTGACCCTCGCTTCCCTCCGTGTCCTTGGTCAGCGGCAACACCACTTCAATCGGATCTGAAATGAACCCGCTCGTCGCTCCCGAACAGACCACGCGCCGGCATCGCTGCGCGCTGTCGGTCAACGTCAACAAGGTGGCCCACCTGCGCAACACGCGCCACCTCGACGTGCCCAGCGTCGCGCACGCGGCCACGCTGTGCCTGCAGGCGGGCGCGCAAGGCATCACGGTGCATCCGCGCCCGGACGAGCGCCACATCCGCTTCCAGGACGTGCGCGATTTGTGCGGCATCGTCAGCACCGAGTTCAATATCGAAGGCAACCCCACGCCCGATTTCGTGGCGCTGGTGCTGGCCGCGCGCCCCGCGCAGGTGACGCTGGTGCCCGATGCGCCCGACGCCCTC
>JACMOG010000469.1 GCA_014378125.1 Vitreoscilla sp.
GTGCTCGAAGAGCGGGTCGACGTTGCCGACCCGCCGCGCCGCTTCCGCACTGATCAGGACGATGTTGCCCGTCATCGAATCGCAGAGCTGCGGCACCTGGCCCGGCAGGATGCGCACCACGCGCATCGGCCGCCAGGCGGACGGGCGAAGCTCGCCGCCATAGGTGACCTGCCCCGTTGCAGCATCGACAGTGCTGCCCACCAGCAGCACGGGCGCCGCGGCGCTGGCGCGCAGCCGGTCGCGGCTTGCCAGCAGGCGCGCGAGCGCGTCCCGGCTGAGCATCGTGTCGTCGTTGAGCCAGAGGTAGTCGTCGAAGCCGATGCGCAGCGCGGCCTCGAACGCGCGGTGCATGCCGCGGCACCAGAACAACGCGCCTTCCGAGGGATCGGGCCGGATGACCGTCACCCAGGGGAAGCGTTGGGACACCGCCCGGGCCGTGCCGTCCCAGCTGCCGTCGTCGACCAGCAGCGCTTGCACCTCCACGTCGTCCAGCCCCGTGCTCGCCTCCAGCGCCTGCAGGCATTCGAGCGTCTTCTCGCGGCGGTTGAAGCAGGTCAGCAAGGCGCACACACGGTGCGGCGCGACCCTCTGCAGGGGCTCGGCTGACGAGAAGGGGCGGTTCGAGATCATCGGGTCACGTCGCGCGGCGGCGCGTCAGGAGCCCGTCCAGCGCAGGCCAGTACGGCCTGCCGGACGCGCGGTGGAGGCAGCGGCACGTGCGACCCGTTCGTGTCCCGCCACGTAGGCGACGCACAGCGCCAGCAGCACGCTTTGCAGGTAATCGGTGCCATAGGGAACGTAGTACGCGAGCTGCATGAGCAGCAGCGTCAGCAGCACGCTGGCGACGAGGTCGCCTTCCTCGCTGGCGCAGCGCCGATACAGGCCTCGGGCGGCGTACCAGGTGAGCGACATGAACGCGAACAGCCCTGCCAGCCCGAGGTTGTAGAGCGTCTGCACGTAGTGGTTGTGCGCGAAATAGCCGATCTTGTGCTCGCCGCCGTGGATCGTGTCGCGGACGTAGCGCGTCGAGTCGGACCCGAAGCTCTGGCCAAGGGCGAGCGAGCGCGGTCCGCCCGCCGCCCACAGCCTGATGAGACCCTGCCAGTTGTCCAGGCGCTCCCCCACCGTTCCGTCGCCCTCCACCGCGCGGTCCGCCGAGCTGGCCACCTGGTCACTGACGCCGGACAACTGGCTGCTGAGGGTGAGCGGCAACGCAGTGATCGCCACGATGCCGGCCAGCAGCAGGATCTGGCCGGTCTTCGAGCCGCTGCGCGAGCGCGCGACGAACAGGCCCGCCAGCACGCCGACGAGCACGGCGAGCCAGACCGAGCGATGCTGGAGCGCCAGCACGCCGCCCAGCGTCAGGGGGGCGATGAATCGCGCGGCGGACGCGACGCGTCCGAGTGGCGCGAACAGCAACCCCACGATGAACACCTGCCCCATCACCAGCGCCTCGTGCGAACGCACGACGCGGATCGCGCCGTCGGCGTTGTAGTTGCCCTCTGGCGGCAGCAGGTCCGGGATGGGCGTGTAGTAGACGATCCAGCGATAGACGCAGATCCCGAGCAGCAGCACGACCAGCCAGAACATGAGGTTGACCAGCTGGCGCACCCGTGCGGCATCCACGGGAAAGCTCACGGCATAGCTGCCTGCCGCGATCGAATAGAAATAGGCGCGCGCCTGCACGCCCGCGCCCGAGCCGGAGCTCACGACGCCCGTGCCCAGACTGATGAGGAACGCCAGAACGTAGAGCCCCCAGGCCCAGTGCCAGCGTGGCGTGTCGCGCGCCGTGAGCAGGCGCAGGAGCGCGATCACGCCGATGAACAGCAACGCGAAGTCGGTGTAGTAGACCGTGATGCCCAGCTCCACGCCGCCCACCTGCATCCACAACGCCTCGATCGCGTACATGCCGGCGATCACGGCCATGCCGGCGCCCAGGTGCGAGTAGCACAGCACGCCCAGCGCAGGGAGCAGCAGGCCCAGAGCAAGCGCCATGGCATAGGGCACGGCGTTGATGACGCTGAACAGGGCGGATTGCATGGCGTGCATCGCGTTCAGCCGGCAGCGGCGGCAAGCGCCGGCGCCTCGGCACGCACGAGTTGCGCGGGATTGCCGGCGACGATGCCCCGCGCAGGCACCGACCGGGTGACTACCGCCCCGGCGCCCACCACCGCGCCATCGCCGATGCGCACGCCCTTGAGGATCAGCGCTCGCGTGCCGATGAAGACATCGTCGCCGATGTGCACGGCGGCGCTCGCGATGTCGGCCCATCCGGTCTCGCGTCGCGCCGGATCGAGCGCATGGAAATCGGTGTCCACGATCGCAGCGTCCGCGCCGATCAGGCAGCGCTCGCCGATCGTCACCGAGACAGCGGCGCAGATGGAGCCGCCGCTGATGCCCGTGCCGCGCCCGATCCGGATGACGGCGCCCGGCTGCAGGGTGCGCAGCACCACGGGATGGGCCACGCCGAGGGCGGTCCAGCGCGACTTCGAGCACAGCACCACGCCCTCGCCGATCACGATGCGCGAATCCGCGCAGCGCGTGACGATGGGCACGCCCATCATGCGGGCCCCCGGCGACACCTCGACGCCCTTGGCGAGCAGACGCCAGCGCCCCAGCAAGCCGCACGCGAGCTGCGCGAGGCGGTCCTCCGCGCGCGCCGGAAGCCTGCGCCAGTTCATGCGGCCACCTCGATCGGAGAGCTCGACTGCGAGAGCGCGGCCGCATACTCGGCTTCGTACTGCCCCGCCACGGCCGCCGGGCTGAAGCAGTCGCGCACCCGCTCACGGCCCAGTGCTCCGAGCGTCCGCAGCGCCGCGGGGTCCTGAAGCAGCCGGCGCATGGCCTCGGCCATGTCTTCCGGGCGAGTCACGTCGACCAGCACACCAGCGCCGCCCACCACCCACGGCACCGCCCCGCTCGAGCTCCCCGCGACTACTGGCAACCCCGTGGACATCGCCTCGGCCAGCACCGTGCCGAACGACTCCTCCAGTGCCGGATGCAGCAGCAGGTCGCTGGCCACCATTGCCTCGAGCAGGCCGGCGTGCGCGACAGGGCCGTTGAACACGACGCCGGGCGCCGCGCCCAGCGTGCGCCACGCGCTCCAGGCCGGGCCACCCTCCTCCGACCCGCGCCCGAACAGGTGCAGTTCCACGTCCGGAACCTGCCGCTGCAGCAGCGCATGCGCACGCAGGCCAGCCAGCCCGTTCTTCCACGCGCTCCAGCCGTTGGACGCCATCAGCACCCGTGGCGCGCCCACGGTCACGCTCGTGCTCCCGCGCGCCGCTTGCACGGATACAGGATTTGCGATCACGCGCACCGGCACGCGGCACAACGGTTGGACCTGTTCGGCCATGTAGGGCGACACCGAGGTCACGCGGCGCGCGAGGCGAAGTACGTGCCAGGCGATGCCGGCGCGCATCCATCGGTAGGCGCCATGGCGCAGGTCGCATGCGAAGCGCGCCACGCCCAGCGGCGAGTCGTGACAGGTGATCACGTGCGGCAGGCCGCTGGCAAGCGCGGCCCAGGCGAACTCGTAGGCCCAGTGGGCGTGGACGACGTCCGGGCGCGCTGCCGCGATAGCCTCGCGCAGGCCGGCACGCTCGAACGCGTACAAGTCCATCGCACGGCCAGGACGGCGGCCGTTGGGCGGCCAGGCGCGCGGGCGACACGGCCGGTAGTGCAGCTCGAACGCCCGCCCCCGCGCGACCACCCCCTCGCGCGTGCGCAGCGGCAGGTCGGTGGACAAGGTGAATGCCGACACGCGGTGGCCACGCCGCAGCAACTCGGTAATCAAGGTCGCCAGCAGCGGCGCGCCTTCGCTGCCGGCGGGCAGCTGCGACGACTTCGCGTCGAGCAACGGCAGCACGTCGCAGGTGGCGATGGGGCCGGCGATTCCGATGTGCATGTCAGGCCGCCCGCCGCAAGCGCGCGTCCGCGCCGCCATCGGCCCCGAACAGCCGCTCCTGCAGCGCGATCACCACGTCGCGGTAGACGCGCGTCGCGTTGGGGCGCCCGCGCGCGTACGCGGCGCCCGCCGCGCCGATGGCCAGCAGTTCCTCGCGCGGCTTGCTCAAGAGGAAGTCGGAGACGTCCAGCGCCTCCGCCGGGCTGTGCACGAAATAGACGCCTTGCCCACCCGGAAACAGGTGTTCGTAGCCCGGCTGGTAGTTGGTGATGTGCGGCACGCCGCTGGCCAGGCTGATGGGCAGGCGGTCGGACGAATACATCGAGACCTCGTCGAACTGGCCCCAGTTGACCGTCAGCCAAGATGATCGGATGGTGCGTTCCTGCGCATCGAACGGGATCGGTCCGCGGCAGTATGGCTCGCCCTTCCAGCCCTGCCCCGCGCCAAACACCGCATACCGGCCGCCGTATGCGTCATGGAAGGCTCGCGACAGCACCTTTCGCTTGCGTCCGCCCGGCATGAACAGGAACGGCACTCGCTTCAGGGACGTGAGGTTCGCGATCATGATCGCGTCGTATTCGCGGGTGGCCGGCGGCTCCCAGGGCTGACCGAAGCGCACGTCGTCGTACGAGTGCGGTGCCAGCATCACGCGCTGCGCGCCCGCCTCGCGCACCAGGTCCGCCAGGTAGCCCAGGCCCACCACGATGGCCAGGTCGGTGGCCGCGAGGGCCGCCTTCATCGTGGGATCGAAGCGCTTGATGAAGCGACCGTACGCGTCGGCCTCGTGCCAGACGAACTTCGGCCGTGACGCGACGTCCTTCAAGCGCAGGACGTAGGCGGTGTCGACCGGGTAGCTGCCGTTCAGGTGCTGGAAGAAGATGACGTCGGGTTGGAAAGCCTCCACCGCCGCGAGCAGGTCTTCCAGCGCGCGCGCGTGGCTCGGCGCCTTCCTGTCTTCCACGAGATACGAGTACGCGCGGTACGCCGAGAACACACCCTCGGCGTGCAACAGGCCGAAGGCCTTCCGGGGCCCCACCTGGTCGCCCTCCATCGTCTCGTTGGGCAGGTAGAAGAATCGCAGCGGCTTCATGGGAAGGACTCGCGCGGATGAAGCCGAGCCATCGCGCGGGCATGCCAGCACCGGACGGTCTCGAAGCGCTGGAGGGGCGCATAGTGCGGCCAGCGCAGCGCCAGCAGCAGCACGGTCCCGGCCAGCATGACGCCACCGCCCAGCGTCTCCAGCGGCAGCCGTGCCGCCAGCGGCAGGCCTGCCGCGGTGGTCGCGGAGAGCGTCGCGGAGACGCCGCTCCAGACGGCCGCGCCGGTGCCCACGAACACGCCCAGCAACTGCAGCAGGCGCCTCAAAGGGATGTCGAGCAGACGCCCGACCAGCGCCACGCCGAGCACGATCCGCAGCAGTTCGGCGAGCACCACGGCCGAGGCGACGCCCACCAATCCCCACGGTGCCAGCGCCACCACGAGCGCCAACTTCAGCACGAGCATGAACGTCTGCAGGCGCAGCTTCGGACCGAGCGCGGCGAGGCTGTCCAGCGTGACGCCGCACGCCACGAACGCGAACGTCGACGGCACGCCGAACGCGATGACGGCGACCAGCGGCACGATGGCCGACCACTTGGGGCCCAGCAGCGCCGCGACGACGTCAGGCGCGCCGGCGGCGATGCCGCAGGCCAGCGCGCTGCTGAACACGCCGATGCCCAGCAACAGCATCTGGAAGCCGTCGGCGACGCGCGAGCGGTCGTGCTGCATGCCGGCAAGCGCGGGAAACAGCACCTTGTTGACAGCGCTCACGCCGAATTCGACGGGCAGGCTGGTGAGCGTGGACGCGCGGTTGTACAGACCCAGCGGCGACTTCCCGAACGCACGGCCCACCCACATGGTGTCGATGTTGCAGCCCAGGAATTCGACGAAGCCGATCAACGAGTAGCGCGATCCGAAGCGCCAGAGTTGCACGAAGCTCTCGCGCGGAACGGGCCAGGCCAGCGGATAGCGGAGCGCCAGGAATCCCAGCACGACGCCCAGCGCCTGCTGACTCAACGTGGCCGCCACCAGGCTCCACACGCCGAGGCCGGCGGCGGCACACGCAATGCCAACGCCACCGAAGCCTGCCACATACGCTGCGACCTCGATCACGTTGACCCGCTTGAAGCGTCCCTGGCGCCGCAGCAATGCGACGGGCAGGCTGCCCACCGGGCCGAGTATCAGCGACAGACCCAGGATGTCGATCAGCAGCGACAGCTCGGGCGCGCGGAAGCTCGCGGCGAACAGCGGTGCGGCCAGCGCCATTGTCGCGTACATCAGCATACCCAGCGCGAGCGCCATCAGCAGGGCCGCCGTGGTGTCGCGCGCGTCGAGCGCCGCGCGCTGGATCAACGCCTGCGCGAAGCCGAGCTGCGCGAAATAGCCGGCGAAGCGCAGCGCGATGCCGGCCATCGCGATCAGGCCGAACGCCGCTGGATCAAGCAGCCGTGCCAGCACCGCCATGAACAGGATCTGGCACGCCGCCGACACGGCCGTCGCCAACGTGGACCAGCCCAGGCCCGATAGGATCTGCTGCCCGTTCATGGCCATCGCTCAGGCCTCGCCCAGCACGCGGCGGCGGAATTCGGGCGACAACGCCGCCAGCATCTGGCGGAGGAAGGCGTCCTGCTTGCCGAAGGCCTGCGCCTCGTCGTCGTCGATCGACGAGACCCGCACCAGAAGCCCGTCCGGAACGTGGCCGGTCAGCCCGTATTTCATCAAGGCGAGCCGATGTCCGTAGCCGAAGGACGCCACGCTGCGGCCGATGACGAGCCAGTAGGTGATGGGCTCGTTGCGGTTGCCGGCCCCCGCCACCAGGCGCTTGACCGGCAGGCTGGTGCTGCCCAGGCCCAGCGCGGCCTCGCGCGTCTCGCGACGAAGTGCGAGGCCCTGCGCCGGGTAGCAGATCTCCGGACGATGCAGGTCCATGCCCTGGTTGCGCCGGCCGCCATAGGCCACCGACAGCATCACGCGGTAGCCGTTCCGGTCGGCGTAGGTCCTCGACAGTGTCTGGTCGTAGGTCTCGGCGATCGTCTTGCGCACGACCGCCGGCGGTCCGATCGGGATCACCGTCGGATCGAGCGACCAATCGCCGAACGCGAGCGGGAACAGGCTGTCCAGCGAGCGCGTGTCGGTCATCTCGTCGACGCCGGCACGCGGCACCATCGCGATGGCCGCAGCGCTGGCGGCCAGGGCTCCGCCGAGCAACACGAGCGCCTTGCGGCGTTGTGCCCTCATACGACCGCCCGTCGCCGCAGCAAGAGCCCGATGAGCCGGTCGGCCGGCACGATGAGCGACAGCGCCACGCAGAACAGCAGCACCCCTGCGAAGCCGTGCAGGAAACCGCGGCCCGCAGCGTCGCCCAGATGGTAGGTGACAAGCACCAGCACGATCACGCGCACCACGTTCGCGCAGAACGCGATCGGCACCAGCAAGACCGACAGCGCCACGCTGTGCACGCGTGACGCGTGGCGCACCAGGCCGAGGTACAGGATGCCCACGGCCTCGAGCGAGAACATCGACGTCAGGCCGGCGCAGGCATCCGCCACAAGGATCAGGTAGGGCCCGACGTTCAGGATCACGCCGGTGCGGCTGATTGGATACCCCGCCGCGTACAGCAGTTCCGAGGCGACCAAGGAGACCCCGGCCTTCAACGGCGCGGTGAGCGCTGACACCAGCGGCCCTGGCAAGGGCACCATGAACACCAGGAAGGCGATCGGGAACAGCGCGATGCGCAGCCCGGGCCAACCCTTGAACACCAGCAAGACGCCGGAGAACACGAGCAGTTGCGAGCCGACCTCGAGAAGCCAGATCGACTGCGATCGTCCGATGGCGTAGGCCAGCAGCCCGAGCACGGCCACTGCCCCGCCCTGGACGCTGAGCGGCCGGGCCGGCGCCGCCGCGAGCGCGTCGCGTCGCTCGTAAAGCAACCACGCACTGGCCGCGAGCATGAGCGGCCCCTGGCTCTGATCGCTGCTCTGCCAGATCGTATTCGCCAGGCTCCAGTACGTGGGCAGGTACAGGAGAGCCAGCGCGGCCGCCACCAGGCCAAGCACCACGCGATCCACCCCAGCGGGCAGAAAGGCCGCGCCTCGCGTGCGCGAAGGAGTGACGGAGGTCCCGGCGCTGGCCATGTCAGTGCTCGTTGAGGACGAAGCCGAGCGACAGCGTGGTGGTGTCGCGCAGCGAGGCCACCAGCTCGATCATCGAGGCCATGCACGTCTGGCCCGCACGTGCCACCGAGACGAAGGCGCCACTGCGCGCCGCGATCACGCCCGCGTCCGCGCCCACGATGGCCGACGGGGAGTCGATGATGACGTGGTCGAACTTGCCCAGCAGCTCCTTGATCAGGAGACCGAAGGCGGGCGATTCCAGCAGTTCGAGAGGATTCGGGGGCGCCACGCCTACCGGCAGCACGAACAGGCTCGGCAGGTCGGCCACCGGCGCGAGCACGCGGGCGGACAGGCGACCTGCCAGGATGCTGCTGAGGCCGCGCGAGTTGTCGAGGCCGAACAGCTTGTGCAGGCGCGGCGAACGCATGTCGCCATCGATCAGCAACGTGCGCCTGCCGAGCTGGCTGAACGCGATGGCCAGGTTGGCGGCGAAGAACGTCTTGCCGTCACCGCTGTCGGCGCTCACCACGGCGAGCGCGCGGCGTTGCGTGTCGTGCTCGGAGCGCCGGATCAGCTGGCTGCGGATGCTGCGGAACGTCTCCGACACGCTCGAGAACGGCGTGGTGGCGGTCACCAGCTCCGCGTCGAAGCGCTTGCGGCTGTCGAGCGCGTAGGGATAGTGGAACTGGCGGCTGAGGGCCCACATCACGTCGTGGCTGTCCACCATCTTCAGCGCGATCGCCGACTCGCCGAACAGCATGCCGTGCTCGCGCTGGTGCGCCAGGATGGCCTCGATCTGGTCGGCCTCGAGTCGATGGGTCTCGCGGAAGATCTCGCCGATGGGAACCTCGCGCACGACGGACTCGGCCCCGTCCATGGCGGCCGCTGCAGGCAACGCCGCAGGAACGGCGGGCTCGGGCGGCACATTGCTGGCGGGGAGCGCCGGCGGGGCGTACGCGGTCTTCTTCGACGCCATCTCGCGACGGCCGAACAGGCGACCGCCGGGATTGCGCGCCAGGATGCCCAGCAATGGCGTGTCGAGAGCCGATACCACGTCGGCGGCGGAGCGCACGCGACGATCGAACAGCTCCAGGAGCATCGCCACGCCCACCGCCAGCAACGTGCCGGCGAAGAGGGCCAGCAGCATGTTCAGGGTCGTGCGCGGCGACGACGGCTTGATCGGCTCGGACGCGGGGTTGAGCACGTACAGGTTGGTCTGCGTCGTGTGGCTTTCGAGCTCGGTCTGGTTCGCGCGCACGCTGATGCTGTCGTAGGCGCGCTGGGCCGACTCGACGTCGGCCACCAGCACCGCGATCTGGTCGTGCGCCTCCTTCAGTCGCAACACCTTCTTGCGCTGGGCCTCGATCGTGGCCTTCATCTGCGCGATGCGACCGTCGTTGATGGTGTTGCTCACCGCGACACCGCCGCTGATGCGAGCGGTCTCCTGGTCGATCCGCGAGCGGGACTCGGCGATGTTGGCCTTCAACCCGGCAATGGCGGGATTGTTCTCGCCCAGCCGTTGGCTCGCCTCCTTCAACGACGACTCCTGGCGCGACAGGTCCACCTTCAGGCCGATGATCAGCGGGCTGGTGATCACGTCCTGGATCTGGCCGGGCGAGTTGCGGGCCTGCGCCTCGCGGCCGGAGGTTTCGGCGCCCAGGCCCTGCAGCACCACCAGCTCGCTCGCGAGCTGGTTCAGCCGTGAGTTCTCGAGGTCGAGCCGGTCGTCCGTGCCCACGATGCCCGTGTCGCGCTGGTAGGCCGTGAGCTTCGCGTGGGCCTGCTCGACCTTCGCGCGCAGCTGCGCCTCGCGCTCATCGAAGAACTTTCCGTACTGCCGCGCCGGGTCCACGCGTAGCTCCAGGCTGACGTCGATGTAGGCCTGCGCGTAGGCGTTGGCGAGCGCGGTCGCGAACTTCGGGTCGGGCGACTTGTAGTTGATCGCGATGACGCTGGAATCGCGCGACGGCTTCACGTCGAGGCTCTTGCGCAGCACGTCGGCCAGCCACGTCTCGAAGTTGCCCTGCCCCTCGGTGGCCTGACGCCACTGCTCGCGCATCTGCACCGACTCGTTGAGCTTGAGCATGCGCACCACCTGCTGGGACACGCGATCGCTCTGGATCATGTCGACCTGGGTGGCCATGTACGCGGGCGAGCTCAGCCCCGGATAGATGATGCCCGCGATCGGATCCGGCGACTTGACGTCCACCAGCACCGCCACGGTGGACAGGTAGCTGCGCGGCCAAACGGCGTTGACGATGCCCGTGCCGACCACCACCAGGCCGAGCACCAGCAACATGGCTTTCCAGCGGGCGCGAAGGATCGAGAAGAACTGGACGAGTGTCATGGAATGTCGAGCCGAGGTTGTCGCGCGAGGCGCCGCGGATGCAACGCCGTTCAGTGGGAGGAACCGCTAGTTGAGGCTGCCGGAGGCGGCCGCCGAAGCCGCGCCGACAACCGTCGACGCCGCCCCGGCCGGCGCGCTGGCGGCCAGGTCCGTGTACTTTCCGAAGTACGCGACCTTGGCCGTTGCGTGCAGCGATGCGAGCTCCTTCTGGATGGCTTGGCGCTTGCTCTGGGTGCCCAGGTACGCCAGGATCGCCGGCCGCGCCTTGTCCTCGGCGACCGGGCTTTCCTGGGCCGCGAGAAGCATGAGGATGCGCAGGCCGTCGCCGTTCGAAACGATCACGCCCTGGCCCACCTTCAGCTGCGCAACGCGCGCGAGCAGCGCCTGCGGCACGTTCTCGGCCGGCAGCGTGGTCTGCGTCGAGTGCACCGGGATCTGGCGAGTCTTCAGGTAGTCGGCGATCTCCGGCGCGGACTTCAGCTGCGTGAGGTCGGCCTCCATCTTCTTGATCTGTGCCGCGGGCGCGTCCACCGTCAGCTCCTGGAACGTGTAGATGCGCCGCTGGCTGAACAGCGCCGGATTGGCGTCGAAATAGGCCTGGATGTCCTTGTCCGCCGGCTTGCCCGCGCCGTCGGCGATACGGCTGACATAGGCGTTGACGATCAGTTCGCGCTTCATCGCCTCGATGTTCTGCATCACGCGCTCGTCGCGATCGAGCTTCAGGTCGTGCGCCTTCTGCAGCACGATCGCCTGTTCGACCAGCCCCGACACGGCCTGGCGACTCGCGCCTTCGACCTGCTCCGGCTTGAGGTTGGCCTGGCGTTCGAGCGCATGGTTGACCTGCGTCTCGGTGATCTCGTCGCCGCCGACCGTGGCCACCACCTGCGAGTCGCCGGTGCCTGCGCCGCCGCAGGCCACCAGAGTGGCCGTGCAACACGCCGCCAGCGCGCCAACGAGCTTGCGCGGCATCGCTGCGTGGAAGCCGATCGTCATGTGGGAACCCCTCTCGGCGTGGACGCCGTCCATCTTGTTGAGCGATGCACCATCGCGGCGCCGCTGCGTCAATGCGGCCTGCCATGGTTCGGGTGGCGCAGCACCCGTCAAGGTTTCGCAGTCTAGGTAGGAGGTATGACAATTCAATGGGCTCGCGCGACGGTTGGCGCTGCTACGAAGCCCGTGCGAAGACCGGATCGCGGGAGCATTTCGAGCTCCCTGCACTCGCACGTCTCGGCGAGCACGCGTCCGTCGGGAACGGCGTGCGAGATAGGCCGTTCGGACTACACAGGTCGTCGCAAGGGAGCGTTGGTCTCAACGGACTACTCAACAAGGGGTCGGCCTGCGATCCGCAGGTCACACGCCGCCGATATCGTTTCCTCACCAAATCGGGGGAGCCCGGACGCCACGCTGCCGCAGCGACCGGCGCCGGCCCCACCGATCAAGAGGAGACCGATCCCATGCTTTCGATCAATGACGCCCCGCTGCTGTCGGTGGCCGGCGACGTCCGCTTCGATGTCGTCGTCGGCGACGCCGTGCGCCGCCGGATCAAGCCGTTGCGCATCTGGTCGCGCCAGCTGCGCCACGGCATCGGGCTGCGCGGACCGGCACATGCGCTGCTGGCGGATTCGCACGGCGTATGGGCCTGGATGCCCGGCGATCGATACGCGGTGGCCACGCGCCATGCCTGCGTGCGCGAGTGGATGCGGACGCACGCAGGCGCGGACGTGCGCCTGTGGGTCTCGGCCGACCTGACCCAGAGCATCGAGGATCTCGCAGCCTTGACGCCGCATGGCGATGCAGCGCTGCGCTCGCAGGCGCGGCAGGCCTTTGTCGATCGCCATGGCGACGCCGCCGCCGCCTGGCCGCTGGCCGTGTGGGAGAACCCCGTGGCGCGCGGCGTGGTGGCCCTGGCCGGCATCGACCTGGATGCGCTGCGCCGCCACGCCGCACAGAGCGACGTGCGCATCCGCTCGGTGGAACCCTGGTGGCACCACGCCGCGCTCGAGGCCAGGCGTTGCGTGCCGCAACTGCACAAGGCACCGATCGGCAGCATCTGCGTGGTCGAGGGCCGCGCCGCGGCATGGATCACGTTGTCGCAAGGCGTGATGAGCCATGTGCGCCGCTGCGTGCTCGAGGACGCCAACGTCGCCTCGCTGCGTGCAACGATGGTGCGCATGGGGGCCGACCGCAAGCTCGACGATGCCCTCACCGTCATCCTGGGACACGGCCTGACCGACGGCGGCGTCACAAGCTCGCTGCGCGCGCTGGTGCTGGGCCGGCTGGACGGCGCGCAGCCTCCGCAATGGCTGCGTCCGAGCACCCAGGTCGAAGTGCATTGAGCCGCGCGCCGGGCCGAGCGGTACTGATCGCCCGACGGCCCGGGTGCGGTACCGTGCACGCGCTTGACCGCGCGCGCGGAACTGGCTCCGGAACCCGGCCAATTTCCAAGGCAGACAGGCTCAAGTTCTCGCGAATTCGCACGAGAACAAGGCAGGCCCGTGCGTTGCGCGCGCCTGCCGTTTCCGCCAGGCATCTCGTGCGGCGATTCGTTCGACCGCGTCGATGCCCTCCTCTCCGAAGCCATGCACGTCGCTGCGTGCTGTCTCCGCCCTGCTGCTGTGCGCCTGTCTCGCCGCGTGCGGCGGCGGCGGCGGCGACACGGCCCCTCTCGCATCCGCGCCCGCGCAGAGCGGCGGTGCGAGCAGTCCTGGCAACGTCGGCCAGGGCGCGAGCGGCGCGGCCGGTTCCGCCAGCGGCGCGCCGGGCAATGGTTCGTCCGTGGGCATCTCGGATGCGGTGGGCACCGTGCGCGCACTGAGCGTCAGCGCCATGCTGGCGCTGGGCCTGCCCGTGACACCTCAGGTAGCGCCGCCGCTCGCGGTTGCGGCGACGCGCGTGTTCCACGTCGACAGCACGCTGGGTACCGACACCAACGACGGCCTGTCCGCGACCGCCGCCAACGGCAGCGGGCCGTGGCGTTCGCTCGGCCGTCTGGCGACGGCCGGCCTGGCAGCGGGCGACCGCATCGAACTCGCCTGCGGAGGCGTATGGCACGAGACATTGCGACTCGCATCGGACGGCGCCGCCGGCACGCCCATCGTCGTCACGCAGCCCGCGACTGGCTGCACTGCGTTGCCCAGCATCGACGGCAGCATCACTCTGGCGCCGTCCGCCTGGTCGGCGTACCAGGGCCACATCTGGCGCGCGCCGCTCGCCGCCAGTCCCCTGCAACTGTTCGCCACGACCGGCAACTTCACGGTGGCGCACTTCCCGAACAACGCCGACGTCGTGGCTGACCCCGGTTCGCCCTACCTGGCCCTGGCCGCAGACAGCAGCGGTGCCGTGCTCACCACCGGCGGCGACCTCGAGCTGCCCGCCGGCGCCACGCTGGACGCCACGACGCGCGTGCACCTGCGCACCAATGCGTGGTTGCTGGAGGAGTCGAACGTCGCCGCGTTCGACGGTACGCACATCACGCTCGCGAAGGCGCCGACGTACACCGTGCGCAGCGGCTGGGGCTATTTCCTCACGGGCCAGCTCTGGATGCTGCGCGCCGCGGGCCAGTGGTGGTACGACCCCGCCGCGCAGCAGCTCTACGCGTGGATGCCCGATTCCGCCGCGCCGACCGCGCCCGTGGGCCTGAGCACCCTGCCCGTCGGCATCGACCTGCAGGGCCGCAGCCACGTGGTGATCGACGGCATCGCCGTCCACGGCACGGGCCTGGGCGTGGATGCCCGCGCCACCACCGACGTCACGCTACGCAACATGTTGGTGGAAGACATCGCGGACATCGGCATCGACGTCGCCGGCAGCAATCACGATATCGTGGAGAACAACGGCATCGCCCGCACGGGCACCGACGCGATCACGGGCTGGGGTGGCGCGATGGATCCGCTGCTCGCCGACTCGGCGGGGCTCACCGCGCGCGACAACGTGATCCGCGACAGCGGAGTGCGGCTGGACGGCGACCACGTGACGAGTCTTCCCCGCCGTTCGCTGGCGGCGCTGTTCATCGGCATCAACTCGAGCGCGACCGGCAACATCATCGTCAACGCGGGCTACCACGGCATCGTCACCCAGACCGGCGCGACGGTGACCAACAACTTCGTCTATGGCGCGTGCAGCGTGCAGGACGACTGCGGCGGGATCTACACGGGTCGCGTGAACAACGGCGCGCAGATCGTCGGAAACACCGTGATCCACTCGCGCGGATCGCTGTTCGGCCAGCCCACGGGCGCTCGCAACACCTCGGCGCAGGGGATCTACATCGACGACCTCGGCTCGGACGTGCTGATCCGTTCCAACACGGTCGTCGATACCGACTACGGTATCCAGCTGCACAACACGGCGCGCAACTCCCTGCAGTCGAATCGGCTGTTCGCCAACCGGCGTGCCCAGATCTGGATGCAGGAGGACTCCAACAGTGTCACCGCCAACGGCGACATGACCGGCAACGTCGTCAACGGCAACCAGGTCGCGCCCGTCGCGCCGACATCGGTGGGCCTGCTGCTCACCTCGAGCTTCGCGAACACCGCCGCCTTCGGCACGTTCACGTCCAACCGGTTCTACGACCGCATCTCGGCGACGGTGGCAGCCAACAGCGCGACGCAGGGCAGCCAGGCGCTCGGCTTCGGCGCCTGGAGCGGCTCGACCGGCGACGGCTCGGCCCAGCCCGTCGATGCCCAGGGCATGGCCGTCAGCAGCGGCGGCTACGCGGCCTACGTACCCACGGGCGGCAACATCGTTCCCAACGGATCCCTGCAGGGCGACAACACCGGCTGGAACATCTGGAACGAGTCGGCGCCGGCCGGACAGATGACGCGCACCTACTGTCCGGCCGGTACCTGCCTGCAGTTCGCCGCCGGCAGCTCGTCGGGCATCCTGTCTTCGCCCGGCTTCGCGCTTCGACAAGGCGCCTGGTATCGCATCACCATGGACGTCGCGATGCCCGCCGACGGGACAACGGTGCCGCTGGTCGTGCGCCGGGGCTCGGGCGACTACGCGACGCTCAGCGATCGCGACCTGTCGTTCAAGGCCGATCACGCGTGGAGCCGGCACAGCGCCGTCTTCCAGGCGACCCAGACGGTGGCCGGCGCGGGAGCACGTGTCGACCTCGACCGGATCTGGAGCGGCCAGAGCGTGCAGGTGAGCCACCTGGAAATCGTCGAGATCAACCCGGATGCGACCGCGCAGATGTCCAGCGTGGTGGTCAACGCGGCCGCGACGCCGCTGAGCGCCGGTTGCCCGATGTCGGCCTCCCAGCCGTCGCTGTGCTCGCAGTTGTTCGACCTCGCCACGTCGCGTCTGGTGACCTTTCCGCTGACGGTGCCGCCGCGTTCGGCCGTGATCCTCTATGTCCAGAATCCGGCGCTGGTCGACAGCGACGGCGACGGCATTCCCGACTCGCAGGATGCCTGTGCCGACACTCCCCGGGGTGCACCGGTGGACGCGACCGGCTGTCCGCTGACGTCGGGCTGACAGCCCCAGGCGCGGCCAGACTTGCAGCGGTTGCAGCAGCGGCCGCCCTGGTAAGCTTGCGCCATGCTGAAGCAGCAACCTGGCGTGCTGACACAGCGGCAGATCGACCTCCTCAACGTCGCCCGGCTGGTCGGGTCCGACCTGCCGAACCACGCACTTCGGTTCCTCGACGCCCACGAGGTGGGGCATCGCCGCGCGAAAGCCGTTCGACGACCTGATGGGCCACATGGCGGCACCCGAGGGTGTCCGCTACGAGGCCGATACAGTCGGCGGCATCCCGGGCTGGTGGTGTCTTCCCGACGGGCCGAGGGGCGCCGGCGCCATCCTCCATCTCCATGGCGGGTGGTACTCCTGGGGCACGGCCGCTGCGTATCGGCATCTGGTCGGGAACATCGCGGCGCGCGCCCGGGTCCCTGCCTTCGTACCAGACTATCGACTCGCGCCCGAGCACCCGTTCCCGGCGGCCGCGATGGACGTGCGGGCATGCTGGAACGAGCTCGCGGCGCGCGGACTGGGCCCGCTGGCCATCGTCGGCGATTCGGCCGGCGGCGGGCTGGCGCTGGCGCTCGCATCGGATCTCGCGCAGGAGCGTCCCCGCTGTTCGCGCCGCTCGCCGGCCTGCCCCCACTGCGCATCCACGTGGGCGACGACGAGGGTTTGCTCGACGATTCGTTGCGCTACGCGGAGCGCGCCAAGGCCCAAGGTGTGGATTCGCAGGTCCACGTCTGGCAGGGCCTGCCGCACGGTTTCCTGTCCGGCGTCGGCAAGCTGACGGCGGAGGATCAGGCCCTGGCGGACATCGGCACGTTCATCGCGGAGCGACTGCAACAGGCTGCCTGACCGGGTCAGGCATCCTTGCCCGCCGCATCCAGCCGGCCGGCGGCAGTCTTCCTGTGGCCCGAGGCCGCGTGCAGCCGGCCGGCCCTGCCCAGGCCGAACGGCGGCATGTTGACGTACACGTTCTCGTAGCTTCCCGCGCTCGCGGAATACGTCTCGTGCCAGATTCCGACCGATCCATCCGTTCCGATCGACTTGTTGAAGGCCTGCCATGCGGGCAGGTGCGCCGCGGTGCGCGACGTCGCGTAGGCCATGAGCTGCTCCATCGACCGCCAGTACTGCACCATGATGGTCGTGCGCGCGAACCACATCTCGGCATGGATCAGACCGAGCGCCGGCTGTCGATGCAGCTCGACGAGCATGCGAGGCATCGCGCGGATCACCGGAAGCCACTTGTGAACCTTCAGGGGCGCATTGATGCGCATGCCGATCATGAAGACGACGAAGTCGCCTTCCAGGTCGGCGGTCATCCGCTCGGATCGAATCATGGCATTTGCCTGGTGGTCATGGAGACCTTCGACTCTATGCGTTGTGCAGGGACCGACAACCGATCCTGAAGCAATGCCCACACGGCAGCCCCGCTGACACACAAGGTCCGAACGAGGTGCGACATCTGCAGTTGCTGGAAGGCCGCATCGCTGAAGCCTTGTTCCTGCATGTCGCCCTGCGCTCCGGCGGCCCATGGGGTCGACGCCAGGGACAGCATCCACAGCGTGGCGATGCCCCAGGTCGCCCGACGCGAGAAACGGCCCGGGGCGACCCACGGTCCGAGCGCGCCAAACATGGCCCCGGCGCCAAAGGGGAGCACCACGATCGGCAGGCGCGTCGTGTAGCCCCGGGTGAACGCCTGGAACGCCGTGTTGCTGACGGCCGCCATGTCGACATGGATCCGGTAGACGTTGAAGTACAGCAACCAGCCGACGCCAACGGAGGACCAGACCAACGCAAGGTGAACCGCCTGGATCGCCCCAGCCGCGCGTCCGGTGACCAGAGACGGGGGCGGTCGGCGCGTGATGCCCGCGGTGAGCAGCGCGCCGGCGTAGAGAAGTACCGAAGCCCCGAGCATGGCCAGGAAAAAAAGGAAGTAGACAGGCATTGCAAGGTTCCTCTTCAGGGATGTGATGAGCCGGTGTCAGCCCTCAGGGAGGACTCCTGACGACAAGAACGCAATCCGGGCGCCAATCCGGACAAGGCCGGCGGAAAGAACGCGATGTCAGGGCTCCGCCACAGCCGACGAATCGACAAGACACGGGGGCATTCGGCCACGAACAGCGACATGCCAGTTCGTTGCCGCTGCGTCTCAATCATTCCACCTGTGCCCATGGCCCTCCTGAACACGCCCTCACGTCTTGCCAGGACCACCCTCTCGATCGTCGCCCTGGCGCTCGGCACGCTGGTCTCCGCCCATGCGGAGACATCGGTCGCCGTGGCGCCACAGTACGACACCACGCACGGCGACGTCGTCTCCGACGGCGTCGGCGCGGTCGGGCAAAGCCTCGTGGCCACCTTCGGCGGGCA
>JACMOG010000004.1 GCA_014378125.1 Vitreoscilla sp.
GCGCATCAACGCAGCGTGCGACACCGGCACCAGCCCGCGCTGCCAGCATGCGCCCAGCATGATGATGTTGGACGGCATCGTGTCGCCCATCAGCTCCTGCGCCAGCGCCTGCGCGTCGACCAGTTGCACGCGATCGTCGCCGGCCGCGTGGCGCAGCTTGGCGATCAGCGCGGGCGCGTGCATCGTCGCGTCGGGGTTGCGCACGAAGGCGGCGGTGGCGATCTCGTGGGTGTTGGCGAGGATGGCGCTGCGGCCGTGCTTCACCGTGGCCAGCGCGTCGTCCGATGCGCCCACCACCAGGTCGCAGGCCAGCAGCACGTCGGCCTGCTGGGTGTCGATGCGCACCTGGTTCAGCTGGTCGGCCGTGGGCGCCACGCGCACGAACGACAGCACCGCGCCGCCCTTCTGGGCGAAGCCCATGAAGTCGAGCACCGACGCCTGCTTGCCTTCGAGGTGGGCCGCCATCGTGATCAGCGCGCCCACCGTGACGACGCCGGTGCCGCCCACGCCGGTCACCAGCATGTCGAACGGACCCGTCCAGTTCCAGGGCCGTGGGCGGCCGATCTTGTCGATCTCGACGGCCAGGCGCGTCGCGTCGAAGTCCGAGCCCACGCGCTTCTTCAGCGTGGCGCCCGTCACCGTGACGAAGCTGGGGCAGAAGCCGTTGATGCACGAGTAGTCCTTGTTGCAGGAGCTCTGCTCGATGTGCCGCTTGCGGCCCCACTCGGTCTCCACCGGGATCACGCTGAGGCAGTTCGACGCCTGTCCGCAGTCGCCGCAGCCCTCGCACACGGCCTCGTTGATGAAGATGCGCTGAGGAGGATCGGGGTATTCACCCTTCTTGCGGCGGCGCCGTTTCTCGGCGGCGCAGGTCTGGTCGTAGATCAGGATGGTGACGCCGTCGATCTCGCGCAGCTCGCGCTGCACCGCGTCGAGCTCCTCGCGCGGGTAGAAGGTGGTGCCGTGCGGAAACAGGTTGGCGTGGTCGCGGTGCGGCGCGATGTTGTCGCTCACGATGACCACTCGCTTCGCGCCCTCGGCCTCCACCTGGCGCGCGATCTCGGGCACCGACAGCGAGCCGTCCACGGGCTGGCCACCGGTCATCGCCACCGCGTCGTTGTAGAGGATCTTGTAGGTGATCGTGGCCTTGGCGGCGATCGCCTGGCGGATGGCCAGATACCCCGAGTGGTAGTACGTGCCGTCGCCCAGGTTCTGGAACACGTGCTTCTCTTTCGTGAAGCGCGAGTGCGCGGCCCAGTCGACGCCTTCGGCGCCCATCTGGATCAGGCCGCTGGTGTCGCGCTCCATCCAGCTGGCCATGAAATGGCAGCCGATGCCGGCCAGCGCGCGCGAGCCCTCGGGCACCTTCGTCGACGTGTTGTGCGGGCAGCCCGAGCAGAAGTAGGGCTGGCGCTTCGTGGCGTCGCCCTCGTTGTGCAGCAGGCAGGGCATCGTGAAATCGGTGACCAGGTGCGTGCGATCCAGCGCCGGGTTGAGGCGCGCCAGCCAGCCGGCCACTACCTCCATGATGCGCGACGGGCGCAGCTCGCCCAGCGACGACAGCAGCGGCATGCCGTCGGGCGTGGTCTTGCCCGCGATGCGGGGGCGCTGCAGGTCGGGCAGTCCGTACAGCAGTTCCTTGATCTGGCGCTCGACGACGGGCGCCTTCTCCTCGATCACGAGGATTTCCTCCAGCCCCTGCGCGAATTCGGCCATCCGCGTGGGCTCGAGCGGGAACACGAGCCCCACCTTGTAGATGCGCACGCCGGCGGCCGCCAGCGCGTTCGGATCGAGCTCCAGGCGGCGCAGCACCTCGAGGAAGTCGTAGTGCGCCTTGCCCACGGTGACGATGCCCAGCGTGGCGTTGGGGCTGGCCACGATGTGCTTGTCGACCGAGTTGACCTTGGCGAACGCGCGCACCGCGGCCAGCTTCTCGGCAAGGCGCGACTCCAGCGCCAGCGACGGCAGGTCGACGCTGCGCACGTGCAGGTCCTGCGTGGGCGTGAAGTCCACCGGCAACGTGAAATCCAGCGGGATCGCGTCGAGGTCGACGGTCATGCCGGACTCGACCACCTCGGAGATCGCCTTGAAGCCCACCCACGCGCCCGAGAAGCGCGACAGCGCCCAGCCGTAAAGCCCGAACTCGAGGTACTCGGCCACGTTGGCCGGGTGCAGCACGGGCATGCTCCACGCCTGCATCGCCAGGTCGCTCTGGTGGGGCATCGACGACGACACGCAGCCGTGGTCGTCGCCCGCCACCACCAGCACGCCGCCCTGGGGGCTGGAGCCGTAGACGTGGCCGTGCTTCAGCGCGTCGCCCGAGCGGTCGACGCCGGGGCCCTTGCCGTACCACATGGCCGTCACGCCCTGGACGGTGCGCTTGGGGTCGAGCGCCACGCGCTGCGTGCCCAGGCAGGCGGTGGCCGCCAGGTCCTCGTTGATGGCCGGCAGGAATTCCACCTGCGATTCGGCCAGGAACTTCTTGGCCTTCCACAGCTGCTGGTCGACCATGCCCAACGGGCTGCCACGGTAGCCCGACACGAAGGCCGCGGTGTCCAGCCCGCCCGCCTGGTCGCGCCGGCGCTGCATCAACAGCAGGCGAACCAGCGCCTGCGTGCCGGTGAGGAACACGGCGCCGGAATCGGCCGCCAGGTTGTCCGTCAGCGCGTACTGGCGCAGCGGGGCGGTGTCCGGATCGGGCGTCGTGGTGATGTCGGAGGAGGGCAGGGTCATGGCGTCTGGCTTGCGCTGGAAGGGCGCTCCCGCGGGCAAGGGAGGCTGATAGCCGATGCTATTCCTCGGCCGGAATGGCGATCTTGCGGAATCGACATGGATTCGCCCCGGGTCGAGATGATCGTTTCCACAACATGGGGAATCTGGAATGAATGTCGCGGCGGATGGGCGATCCGAGGGAAAATACGCCCATGACGCTTCCCGCCTCCATCGACCGCGTGGCCCGCCGCATCGCCGCCGCCCTGCAGCGCGACGGCCGGCAGAGCGCCCAGCAGCTGGCCGACAACGTCGGCCTGTCGGCCACCCCCGTGTGGCGCCGCGTGAAGGAGCTCGAGGCCAGCGGCGTGATCCGCGGCTACGTGGCGCTGCTCGACCGCGAGAAACTGGGGTTGTCCATCTGCGTGCTGGCCCACGTCACGCTGGTGCGCCACACCGAGGGCGCCGTCGAGCAGTTCGAGACGATGGCCCGGGCCAGCCCCGAGATCATGGAATGCCACAGCACGACGGGCGAGGGCGACTACCTGATCAAGGTGGTGGCGCCCGACATGAAGGCCTACGACCGGTTCCTGCAGGACAAGGTTTTCAAGACGCCGGGCGTGGCCAACGTGCGCAGCAGCGTCGTGCTGCGCGAGGTGAAGTACGAGACGGCGTTGCCGGTGGATTGAGGCTCGGGAAATCGACCGAGTCGCGCGCGCCGTTTGCTCCCGTTTGGGGCTACGCTGTTCGAAACGATCTGGAGGCTTCTCCCATGTCCGAAACGACCGAGTCCGATCCCCGCCCGCAAGGCCTGGCGCGGGTGCTCAGCATCCAGGCGCACGCCAACCGACTGGCCAACCGCCGGCTGCAGGCCGCGCTGGCCAACCTGTCCACGTCCGAGCTGCATTCGAAGCGCACCAGCTTCTTTCCCACCCTCATCGGCACGCTCAATCACCTGCTGGCCGTCGACCGTTACTACATCGCGGCGCTGCACGCAGAGCCCGACATGGAGGAGTCGTACAAGCGCTTCGCGCCCCACGACGAGCTGGTGCCGTATGCCGCGGCGCAGGACGCCAGCGACCAGAAGCTCGTCGCCTTCTGCGACAGGCTCGACGGCGCCGGCGCCAACGCCGTCGTCCACATGCTGCGCACGCCCAACCCCACCCAGAGCGACCTGGCCTGCCTGGTGCTCAATCACCTGTTCATGCACCAGACCCACCACCGCGGCCAGGTGCACGCCATGCTGTCGGGCACGCACGTCAAGCCGCCGCAGCTCGACGAGTTCATCATGCGCGTGGACGAGCCGTTCCGCGTGATGGAGATGTCGGCGCTGGGGTGGACGGAGCGGGACGTCTTCGGCTGAGCCAAAGGGGTCTGGCACCGGCCGCAAATCGATGCCCGCAGGCATGCCCGTCCCCGGCCGGTGCCTGACCTCGATCATGGACCAAGGCTTCAATTGACGTTTACGTAAACGTCAACCGATAATCGGCCTGCAAGCTGTCGGGCATCCAGCCCGGCTTCGCTGGACCGGAGCCTCGTACGATCGGGGTCAGGCACCTGCGGAGCCAGACCCCTGAACAACCAGACCCCATGTCCACCCTCTCGACCCAACTGAACGCCCGCTCGGAAGACTTCAAGGCCAACGCCGCGGCCATGCGTCTGCTGGTGGACGACCTGAACGAAAAGCTGGCCAAGATCGCGCTGGGCGGCGGCGACGAGGCGCGCAAGAAGCACCTGTCGCGCGGCAAGTTGCTGCCGCGCGACCGCGTGGAGCGCCTGCTCGACCCGGGCACGCCATTTCTCGAGATCGCGCCGCTGGCCGCGCTGGGCATGTACCCGGAAAAGGGCGGCCAGGACGCCGCGCCGGGCGCCGGCATGATCGCGGGCATCGGCCGTGTGGCGGGCGTCGAGTGCCTCATCGTGTGCAACGACGCCACCGTCAAGGGCGGCACCTACTACCCGCTCACGGTCAAGAAGCACCTGCGCGCGCAGGAGATCGCCGCGCAGAACCGCCTGCCCTGCATCTACCTGGTCGACTCGGGCGGCGCCAACCTGCCCAACCAGGACGAGGTGTTCCCCGACCGC
>JACMOG010000470.1 GCA_014378125.1 Vitreoscilla sp.
CTGGGGCATGGGCATCACCCAGCACCAGCACTCGGTGGCCACGATCCAGATGATCAACAACCTGCTGCTGCTGCGCGGCAACATCGGCCGGCCCGGCGCGGGCTCGTGCCCGGTGCGCGGCCACAGCAACGTGCAGGGCGACCGCACGATGGGCATCTGGGAGAAGCCGCCGGAGGCGCTTCTCGACCGGCTGCGCGACGTGTTCGGATTCGAGCCGCCGCGCACGCCGGGCGTCGACGTGGTCGAGTCCATCAAGATGATGCTGGCGGGACGCGGCAAGGTCTTCATCGCGCTGGGCGGCAACTTTGCCGCCGCCACGCCCGATACCTACGAGACGTGGAAGGGCCTGCGCCAGTGCGACCTGACGGTGCACGTGACCACCAAGCTGAACCGCAGCCACATCGTGCACGGCCGCGAGGCGCTGATCCTGCCCTGCCTGGGCCGCACCGAGATCGACGTGCAGGCCGCCGGCCCGCAGGGCGTGACGGTGGAAGATTCGATGAGCATGGTGCATATCTCGTCGGGCATCAACCCGCCGGCGTCGGAGCACCTGCTGTCCGAGCCGGCCATCGTGGCGCGCCTGGCCGCGGCCACGCTGGGCGCGCGCAGCCAGACGCCGTGGCTGTGGCTGATCGAGGACTCCGACCGCATCCGCGACAAGATCGAGGCGGTGTTCGACGACTTCTTCGACTTCAACGAGCGCATCAAGAAGCCAGGCGGCTTCCGCCTGCGCAACACCGCCAGCGAGCGCGAGTGGAACACCGCCAGCCGCAAGGCCACGTTCTACGCGCACGCGGTCCCGCTCGACACGCCCGTGCACCGTGCCCGCGCGCGCCAGCTCGACAAGGTGGTGTTCACGCTGTTCACCACGCGCTCGCACGATCAGTACAACACCACCATCTACGGCCAGGACGACCGCTACCGTGGCGTGTTCGGGCAGCGCCGCGTGGTGTTCATCAACGCCGCCGACATCAAGCACCTGGGCCTGCGCGACGGCGACTCGGTCGACCTGAACACGGCCTGGGGCGACGGCATCGAGCGCCGCGCCGACCGCTTCAAGCTGGTGGCCTACGACATCCCGCGCGGCAACCTCGCGGCTTACTACCCCGAGACGAACCCGCTGGTGCCGCTGTCGAGCATTGCCATCGCGGCGGGCACGCCCACCTCGAAATCGATTCCCGTCATACTCGCTGCCCACGTGGCCGCGGGATCCACCCAGCAGGCCGACACGACGTTCGCGGGAGCCTGATACGGACGACGACGAAGTTCCCACGCTCGACGCGCTCGCGGTGGCGATCCTGCGCGAACTGGCGGCCGTGCCCGGCGAGGCGGGCATGTCGATGCCCCGCCTGGGCAAGCACCTGGGCCTGGGCGCCAGCGTGCTGATGCGCGCGCTGTCGGCGATGGGAAACGCGCGAATCGGCGGCGTGGACGGCCCGGGATGGGTCCGTGTCACGCAGGTCGACGAACGCTGGACGGCCGCGTTGACCGATGCAGGACGCGCGTTCTGCGCCCGGCTGCTGCACGACTGAACCGTCCGGCAGGGCCGCGTCGAGGTCTCCCCTCGACTGCCAACCATTTCTCCCAAAGGGGAGATTAAGCCTGCCCGACGGCTTCGTTTTATCCATTTCAGTCTCAAGTCCGGCCCGCATAGTCCGAAACAGGGTGGCGATGACAGAGCGTGCTCCACCGTCGCACATCCCTCGCGCACCCCGAACGACATTCGACAGGGTGGTGCGCCGAACAAGCAAAACGGAGCCTCCCGATGAAGTTGAACCCCCTCCTCGCCGCCGCCCTCATTGGCGCCGGCACCCTGGCCAGCACCGCAGCACACGCCGACGCCACCTCCTGGGACCCGTCCTGGGCGTTCTCGGGCTTCGGCACGCTGGGCTATGTCCAGACCAACACCGATGAAGCCCTGTACAGCGGCCCCGGCCAGGCGCTGGGCGCCTCCAAGGACGGCACGCTGGGCGTCGACTCCAAGATCGGTGGCCAGGTCAACGCCAAGATCAACAACGTGTTCTCGGGCACCGTCCAGGCGCTGTCGGAACGCAACGGCAAGGGCAATTTCAAGCCCCAGATCGAATGGGCCTTCCTCAAGGCGCAGGTCACGCCCGAGCTGAGCGTCCGCGCCGGCCGCATCGGCTCGCCGATGTTCGCCGTCTCGGACTTCCGCAACATCGGCTACTCCAACCTGTGGCTGCGCACGCCGCAGGACGTCTACGGCCAGATCGGTTTCAGCCACTTCGACGGCGCAGATGCGATCTACCAGGCGAGCGTCGGCAGCACCACGCTCACCGGCCAGGTGTTCTACGGCGACACCAACGCGACCAATGACGGCACGCCCGTCCACGTGCGCAACCAGATCGGGCTCAACCTGACCGCCGAATTCGACGGCGGCATCACGCTGCGCGTGGGCCGCGTGCAGGGCAAGCTGAGCCTCGACAGTTCCGCGCTCGACGGCCTGGTCACGATCCTGAAGAGCGTCCCGGTGGCGGGCTTCAGCGAAGCCGGCGACCAGTTCTCCGTGCATGACAAGGATGCCTCGTTCACGGGCGTCGGCATTGCCTTCGACCACGGCAACTGGGTCGGCGGCGTCGAATACACCAAGCGCAAGACCTCGTCGTATGTCTCCAGCACCACGGGCTGGGCCGCGACCGGCGGCTACCGTGTCGGCAAGTTCACGCCGTACGTCGTGGTCTCGCAGATCAAGGTGGACAGTACCAACGTCGACACCGCCCCGCTGGCCGCCGTTCCGTCATTGGCCGCTGCGGTCGATTCCACGCTCGCCGGCCAGAACGTCGCGCAGAAGACCGATTCGCTCGGCGTGCGTTGGGACGTGTACAAGAACATCGATATCAAGGCGCAGTACGACCGAATCAAGGTAGGAGACGGCGCCAAGGGCTTCTTCAACGATGCGAAGCCGGGCTTCGGTGGCACGACCGTCAGCGTCTACAGCGTCGCTCTTGACTTCGTGTTCTGAACGGGATCGCCATCATGAACAACCTCAATATCATCCGTATCGCCGCCGCCGTCGCCCTGTGCGCCAGTGCCACCGGCGCGTTCGCGCAGGTCGCCGTCGTCGTCGGGCCCAAGAGCCCCGTGGGCACCAT
Organism: Vitreoscilla sp.; assembly: GCA_014378125.1. The sequence goes on from JACMOG010000470.1 coordinate 3,114, forward strand.
GACCGCCGACCAGGTCAGCGGCATCTTCCTGGGCAAGACCAGCACGCTGCCCACCGGGGGCACCGCCGCCCCTACCGACCTGCCCGATTCGGCCGCCACGCGCGAGCTGTTCTACACCAAGGTCACCGGCAAGAGCACCGCGCAGGTCAAGGCCGCGTGGTCGCGCCTGGTGTTCTCGGGCAAGGCCACGCCGCCCAAGGAACTCGCCTCGGCCGCGGACGTGAAGAAGTTCGTCGCGTCCAACCCGGACGCGATCGGCTACATCGAGAAGTCGGCGGTCGATTCGTCCGTCAAGGTCGTCTTCAGCGCGGACTGAAGCGCCCTGCCCGCCCGGCCCTGCGCCGGGCGCGCTTGCACAAGCACCGCGGCGCCACGGCGCCGCCACCGGAGAGAGTGTCATGAGTGTGAAGAACCGGATCTGGATGCTGCCCTTGCTGGCCATCGCCATCTTCGCGGTGGGCATCGCCACCGTGCTCGCCTTCTCGGCCAGCACGTCGAAGTCCATCACGGAACTGGGCTCGACCGACTATCCGTACCTCGACGCCACGACGCAGTTCGCGTCGCAGCTCGAGGCGCTGGGCGCCACCATCCAGGGCGCCGTCGCCGAAGGCGACAAGAAGCGCCTGGACGAGGCCAACGACAAGGCGGCCGTCATGCGCAAGACGATCGCCGGCATCAAGGCGATCCCGGGCAAGGCCGACGTCGGCGACAACCTGGGCAAGCTCTTCGAGGCGTACTTCACGGCCTCCAACGACACCGCGCAGATGTTCCTGGGCACCAAGACCGGCGACCAGGCCGCGGCCGTGGCCTCGATGCAGGGCGCCCAGAAGGCGCTCGAGTCGGGCCTGAAGGCGATGCGCGACAACGCCCGCACCCGCTTCGACGCCGGCCTGGCCGGCGCGCAGGGCGGCGTGTCCCACAGCCTCTACGCCACGCTGGCCAGCGCGCTGCTGGTGGTGGTGGGCCTGGGCGTGGGCTCGTACTTCGTCATCGGCAGCGTCTGGCGCCAACTGGGCGGCGAGCCTGAATACGCACGCGACGTGATGCGCCGCATCGCCGCCGGCGACCTGTCGCAGGACATCCAGGTGCAGCCGGGCGCCACCAACAGCCTGCTGGCCGCGGTGCGCGACATGTCGAACGGCCTGGCGGCCATCGTCGGCGAGGTTCGCAGCGGCTCGAGCCGCATGCGCTCGGCGGCGCAGGAGATCGCCTCGGGCAACCAGGATCTCTCGGAACGCACCGAGATGCAGGCCGCGTCGCTCGAACGCACCACGGCCCGCATGCACCAGCTCACCGAGACCGTGCAGTCCAACGCGTCCAACGCCCACCAGGCCAGCGACCTCGCGTCGTCGGCCTCCACGGTGGCCTCGCGCGGCGGTGCTGTCGTCTCGCAGGTCGTCTCGACGATGAACGAGATCAACGCATCGTCCAAGAAGATCTCGGACATCATCGGCGTGATCGACGGGATCGCGTTCCAGACCAACATCCTGGCGCTGAACGCCGCGGTGGAAGCCGCGCGTGCCGGAGAACAAGGCCGCGGCTTCGCGGTGGTGGCCGGCGAGGTGCGCAACCTGGCGCAGCGTTCGGCCGAGGCCGCCAAGGAGATCAAGTCGCTGATCGGCGCCTCCGTCGACCGCGTCGAGTCGGGCTCCAAGCTCGTGCGCGACGCCGGCTCGACCATGACCGAGATCGTCGAATCGGTGGCCCGCGTGGCCACCATCATCAACGAGATCACGGCCGCCGCCGCGGAACAGAGCCGCGGCATCGGCGAGGTCAACGGCGACGTGTCGCAGCTCGACGAGATGACGCAGCGCAACGCGGCGCTGGTGGAAGAGGCCGCGGCCGCCGCGGCCAGCATGGAGCAGCAATCGGAAGGGCTGGAGGCGGCTGTCGCCACGTTCAAGCTGAACGGGGATCATCAGCTCGCCTGAGGCCCTCGGCCATCCTGATCACCAACGGGCCCGCGGGCCCGTTTTTCGTTTGTGTGGCTCGCGAATTGGCTGGCGTGATCTTGCTTGGTTGGCGTGATCTTGCTTGGCGGCCCTGGGCGCGATCTCGCGGCGCGGGGCGCTGGGCAGCCTCTCCCGGACTCAGCGTCCCTATTCGCCGTGAGAGGCCTGCCCACCGCCCCGTGCACCATCGCGGCGACAAGCGGCGCGCGATGCTGCTGAAGAAGGCCCGGTTGAAGTCCCCGCAGGCTTGCACCGAAGACGTCGATGCGCGCGCCGGTCGCGGCTTCGAGCGGCCCGCGCTGATGAGCCTGGCGCTGTCACGCTGGATCGAAG
>JACMOG010000041.1 GCA_014378125.1 Vitreoscilla sp.
AAGATCGGGTCGTCCAGCACCGAGGCGCGCAGCAGGTTGTCGGGGTTCAGGTAGCCCTGGCGCACGCCCTGGTTGACGGCGTCGGCGATCGAGCCCGGGAAGCCCTCGAAGCGCACGTCCATGCCGATCTTGAGGAACACGTTGACGATGCCGGTGTCCTGGCAGATGGGCCGCTTGCCCTCGGCGCTCATGCGCGAGTTGGTGAGGATCTGCGCGATCGCGTCCTTGGCCGCCGGGCTCTCCTCGCGGGCGTAGGCGCGCGCGAGGTGGGCGATGTAGTCGGCGGGGTGGTAGTACGAGATGAACTGCAGCGCCGAGGCGACGCTTTCGATCAGGTCGGCGGCTTTGAGGATCGTGGGCATGGCGCATACCTTCGGGGGAGACCCGGCATTATCCCTTGGAGGCATGCCCGACGTTGCCGCTGGGCGACCTTCGCGCGCAAGGCCCTCCTTCAGGGGATGGCCGGCCCCGGTGAGTGCCCCTAGCATCGCAATCCTCGCGCCCCAAGGCGCCTTGCGGATCCATCGATGCCTTTCCCCGTTTCCGTTTCCATGTCGGCCCGTCTCGCCACGGGCCTCCTGAGCCTGGCCTTCGTCGCCTGCTCGCAGGCCAACCCGCCGACGGCGCCTGCTGCGACGCCGGTCGATGCGGCGGCCCCGTCCGCTGGCGCCGCCGTGTTCGGCAACTGGTCGCGCACGCCCGAGGGCTGCAAGCGCCCCGAGTTCAGGCTGGGCGCCAGCGACGTCACCATCCAGACCGACGGCGACGGCACGCTCGTGGCCTTCGACTATCGCAAGGTGGCCTGGGCCGCCGACGCGCAGGGCCAACCCACGGTCGAGCTGAACAAGGCCCATCCGTACGGCAAGGCGCCCAGCAAGACGGCACTGTCGTTCAAGGTGATGGGCGTCGACGACATCGAGCTCGTCCAGCGCACCCACCCCGCCGCGCTGCACCGCTGCCCGGCGCCTTAGCAACCCGCGAATCCACGAACCCGCGGACGCGTGACGCGCGCCCGCGCGTGCCGCTGCATGCCCGTTCGCGGCCCCGTCCATCCAGACAAGATCCATTCCAGGGAGAACAACATGTCCACCAAGCTCAGCAAGCACTTCTCGCTCGAGGAGATGACCGTCACCACGACCGGCATCGCCAACCAGCCCACGTCCAAGGCGATCCTCGACAACCTGCGCGACGTCTGCGAGAACGTGCTCGAACCCGTGCGCGACCACTTCGGCAAGTCCATCGTCGTGCACAGCGGCTACCGCAGTCCCGCGGTCAACACCGCGGTCAAGGGCGCGGCGTCGTCGCAGCATTGCAAGGGCGAGGCGGTCGACTTCCACGTGCAGGGCTTCAGCGTGCTGGAGGTGGCCCAGTGGATCGCCGACAGCGACATCGACTACGACCAGCTGATCCTGGAGAACTACGTGGCGGGCCGGCCCAGCTCGGGCTGGGTGCACTGCTCATTCGGCGTGCTCAACCGCAACCAGAACCTGACCAAGTTCAAGGGGTCCAGCAAGTACTGGCCGGGCATCCTGAGCGAGGGCGTTTCCGGCACGGCCAAGGCAGCCTGAAGACGTCGAAAGGCACCGCGCTTGGCGTTGCCATTCGCCGGCCGGTCCGGACGCAATTTAAAAGGGGGCGACCAAAACTCTGGGAAACTGGTCCGTTCATCGATGGGGGCGCGCATGATCGACGGCATCAGGAAATTCTTCGCCAGTGGATCGAGCGGCGGGATCGTTTTGGCGATCGCCGCCGCCCTGGCGCTGCTGATCAGCAATTCGGGCTGGGCCGACGCCTACTCCGCGTTCACGCAGGTCCCCGGCGAGCTGCGCATCGGCGGCGAGACGCTGGTGCTGGCCAAGCCGCTCATCGTGTGGGTCAACGACCTGTGGATGGCGGTGTTCTTCTTCCTGGTGGGCCTGGAGATCAAGCGCGAGTTCGTGTCCGGCGAACTGGCCACGCGGGCCCAGGTGGTGCTGCCCGCGGCGGCCGCGCTGGGCGGCATGGTGGTGCCGGCGCTGATCTACGTGGCGATCAACCGTGCCGACCCGGCCGCGCTGGGCGGCTGGGCCATTCCCGCGGCCACCGACATCGCGTTCGCGATCGGCATCGTGATGCTGCTGGGCTCGCGCGTGCCGCCGTCGCTGAAGATCTTCCTGACGGCCGTGGCCATCATCGACGACCTGGGCGCGATCATCGTCATCGCGCTGTTCTACACCGCGCAGCTTTCGCTGGTGATGCTGGGCGGCGCCGCCGCCTGCCTGGTGGCGCTGGCGTTGCTGAACCGCGCGGGTGTCAAGCGCGCCGATCCCTACGTGGTGGTCGGGCTGGTGCTGTGGCTGTGCGTGCTGAAGTCCGGCGTCCACGCCACGTTGGCGGGCGTGGCCACGGCGCTGTTCATTCCCGTGAGCGACGGCAAGGGCGGCTCGCCCGCGGGGGACCTGGAGCACGGCCTGCATCCGTGGGTGGCGTTCCTGGTGTTGCCGATGTTCGCGTTCGCGAACGCGGGCGTGTCGCTCAAAGGCATGGCGCCGTCCGACCTGCTCGCGCCGCTGCCGCTGGGCATCGCGCCCGGCCTGCTGCTGGGCAAGGCGGTGGGCGTGTTCGGCAGCGGCTGGCTGCTGGTGAAGGCCGGCCTCGCCAGCCGGCCGAAGGACTCCAGCTGGCTGCAGTTCTTCGGCGTCTGCGTGCTGTGCGGGATCGGCTTCACCATGAGCTTGTTCATCGGCGGCCTGGCCTTCGAGGGCCTCGACCCCAGCTTCGAGACGCGCGTGAAGCTGGGCGTGCTGGGCGGCTCGCTGCTGTCCGGCGTGATCGGCGCGTTGATCCTGGCGCGCGGCGGACGGCGCGCCAAGGGCGCCTGACGCTCAGTGCGGCTGGCCGGGCGGCGGCGCCAGCAGGCGATCGGTATAGGCCAGCGCCATGGCCGAAAGGAGGAAGGCGACGTGGATCACGGTCTGCCACAGCAGCACCTTGGTGTCATAGGCGCCGGCGTTGATGAAGGTCTTGAGCAGGTGGATGGAGCTGATGCCGATGATGGCGGTGGCCAGCTTCACCTTCAGCACCGACGCGTTGACGAGGTCCAGCCACTCGGGCTGGTCGCGATGGCCGTCCAGGTTGAGGCGCGACACGAACGTCTCGTAGCCGCCGATGATCACCATGATCAGCAGGTTGGAGATCATCACCACGTCGATCAGGCCCAGCACCACCAGCATGATGACGGTTTCGTTGAGCGAGGTGACCGGCGGCAGCGGCACGCCGTCTTCGCTCGGCGACGGGTGCTAACCGATGCCCTGGACGAGAATTTGCAGTGCATGGCCATCGCCGAACACCGCCTGCAGAAGATGTACCAGTTCGACCCAGAAATGCGCCACATAGACACACTGCGCCACGATCAGCCCCAGGTAGAGTGGCACCTGGATCCAGCGGCTGGCGAAGATCAGACGGGGCAGGAGGCGAAGGCGCGGCGGTGGCGTTTGCGTCATGGTGCTCGATCGATGGCGTGGTTTGCAGCCGATTGTAGGGAGCGCCGGTGTCCTGGCGCAGTCAGTGTCGGGTAAGAGCCGACGCCTAAGGTACGACCCGCGCGTCACCTTGCCGGTGAAGTAGCAGAATCAGACAGTGAACCTCCGAGGTTCCGGATTTCCAGGAGACAGACCCCATGAGCGCCGCAGAGCACACCCCGCACGAATTGCACACCTACGACCCGCCGGCCGACATGCAGGCCAACGCCTGGGTCAGCGGCATGGACGCCTACAACGCGCTGTGCGCCGAGGCCGAGGCCGACCACGAGGCCTTCTGGGCACGCCAGGCGCGCGAGCTGCTCGCCTGGAAGACGCCGTTCACGAAGACCCTCGACGAGAGCGATGCGCCTTTCTTCAAGTGGTTCGAGGACGGCACGCTCAACGCGTCGTACACCTGCCTCGACCGCAACGTGGAGGCGGGCCTGGGCGACAAGGTGGCGCTGGTGTTCGAGGCCGACGACGGCAGCGTGTCGCGCGTCACGTACAAGGATCTGCTGGCCAGGACGTGTCGCATGGCCAACGCGTTGAAGGCGCTTGGCGTGAACAAGGGCGATCGCGTCGTCATCTACATGTCGATGTCGGTGGAGGGCGTGGTGGCCATGCAGGCCTGCGCCCGCATCGGCGCGCCGCACTCGGTGGTGTTCGGCGGCTTCTCGGCGCAGAGCCTGCGCGACCGCATCGAGGACACCGGCGCCGTCCTGGTGATCACGGCCGACGAACAGGCCCGCGGCGGCAAGCACCTGCCACTCAAGGCCATCGTCGACGACGCCATCGCGCTGGGCGGCTGCGATTCGGTCAAGGACGTCATCGTCTACAAGCGCACCGGCGGCGCCATCACGTTCACCGCGCGCGACCATTGGCTTCACGACGTCACGGCCGCGGCTGCCGACACCTGCGAGCCCGAGTGGGTGGGCGCCGAGCATCCGCTGTTCCTGCTCTACACCTCCGGCTCCACGGGCAAGCCCAAGGGCGTGCAGCACTCCACCGGCGGCTACCTGCTGCACGCGGCGCTCACCACCAAGTGGACGTTCGACCTGAAGGCCGACGACGTGTTCTG
>JACMOG010000471.1 GCA_014378125.1 Vitreoscilla sp.
AGCACCGCGGCCGACCCCCCCCCCAGCCCCATGTCGGCCGGCTTCGCCTGCGTGATCTGCACCCGGGACAGCATCTGCCCGAACATCGGCCGCGTGGTGGCGCGCGCGAGGCCTTCGGCCAGCGCGCGGCGCGCGAAGCCGAGCGCGGCCGCGGCCACCGAGGTGCGGAACACGTCCAGCGTGCGCATCGCCAGCTTGGAGCCGGCGCCGGCCTCGGCGAGGCAGTTGGCCGCCGGCACGCGGCAGCCGTCGAACGCAAGGCGCGCCAGTGGGTGCGGTGCCATCGTGTCCAGGCGCTCGGCGATGCGCAGGCCGGGGGTGTCGGCGTCGACCACGAACGCGGCGATGGACTTCGTGCCGCGCGCCTCGGGCGCGGCGCCGGGTTCGACCTGGCGCGCGAACACCACGTAGAAGTCGGCGATGCCGCCGTTGGAGATCCAGGTCTTCTCGCCCTGCACGATCCAGTGGTCGCCGTCGCGGCGCGCCGTGGTGGCCATCGCGGCCACGTCGGAGCCGGCGTGCGGTTCGGACAGCGCGAACGCGGCGATGGCCGCGCCGCTGGCCACGCGCGGCAGGTAGCGCGCCTTCAGCTCGGGCGAGCCGTCCAGCGTGATCGCGCCGCTGCCCAGGCCCTGCATCGCGAAGGCGAAGTCGGCCAGGCCGTCGTGCGCGGCCAGCGTCTCGCGCAAAATGCACAGCGTACGGGTGTCCAGGGCGTCGCTGTCGCCGCCGTAGGCCTTGCCGCCCACGGCCAGGCTCAGCCAGCCGTTGTCGCCGAGGGCGCGCACCCAGTGGCGGCAGTGGTCGTCCACCTCCTGGCGCGTGGCGTGCGGCGACAGGGGCGGCGGAAAGCCGCTGGCGCCGTCGTTCAGGCAGGCGCTGAGACGCGCATGCAGGCCACGGTGGCTGGCGTCGAAGAACGGCGTCTGCAGCGCTTCGGCGACGGCGGTGGCGACGTGTTCGCGGGCGTCCATGTCAGCGTCCCTCGAAGACGGGCCGGGTCTTGGCGGCGAAGGCACGGTACGCGTGGCCGAAGTCCTCGGTGAGCATGCACAGCGCCTGCGCCTGGGCCTCGGCCTCGATGGCGGTGTCGATGTCCATGCTCCATTCCTGGTGCAGCATCGCCTTGGTGAGCGAGTGCGCGAACGCCGGGCCGTCGGCCAGCTGGCGCGCGAACGCGGTGGCCTCGTCCACCTGCGCCGCGGGCTCCACCAGGCGGTTGAAGAAGCCCCAGCGCTCGGCCTCGGCGCCGTCCAGCGAGCGGCCCGAGTAGATCCATTCGGCCGCCCGGCCCTGGCCGACGATGCGCGGCAGCATCGCGCACGCGCCCATGTCGCAGCCGGCCAGCCCCACGCGGGCGAACAGGAAGGCCGTCCTGCTGCGCGCCGTGCCGTAGCGCAGGTCGCTGGCCATCGCGAGGATGGCGCCGGCGCCGGCGCACACGCCGTCCACGGCCGCGACGATGGGCTGCGGGCAGTGGCGCATCGCCTTCACCAGGTCGCCCGTCATGCGCGTGAACATCAGCAGGTCCGGCGCGGGCAGGTCGATCAGGGGGCCGATGATCTCGTGCACGTCGCCGCCCGAGCAGAAGTTGTCGCCGGCGCCGGCGATGACGATGGCGCGCACGTCGTGGGCGTGGCGCAGCGCGATGAAGAGGTCGCGCAGCTCGGCGTAGCTCTCGAAGCTGAGCGGGTTCTTGCGCTCGGGGCGGTCGAGCGTGATGCGGGCCACGTGGTCGTGGCATTCCCACAGGAAGTGCGTGGCCTGGTAGCCGGCCAGCGGGCGGCGGTTGCCGGCGGCGAGCGCGGCGTTGAGCGTATTGGTCATGGGAGGTCTCAGCGGTTCTTGACGTCCTGGCGCTGGCGCGTGAGCGACAGCCGAAGATGGCCCAGCAACGCGTGCAGCTGCGCGCCCTCGCCGATGTCCAGCCCGGACAGCAGCTCGATCACCCAGCGTTCGTGCTCCGCGGCCACGCGCTCGAACGCGCGCCGGCCGCGCGGCGTGAGCGCGATGCGGAACGAGCGCCGGTCCTCGGGGTCGACCTGGCGCGTGACGTAGCCGGTCTTCTCCAGCTCGTCGGTGAGGCTGGTGACGTTGCCGCCGGTCACCATCAGGTAGCGCGAGAGCGCGTTCATGCGCAGGCCCTCGGGCTGCTCCGCGTGGAAGCGGTGCAGCTGCGCGAGGTAGTCGAAGCGCGGCAGCGTCATGTCGAAGTGCGTGCGCAGCCGGCGCCGGATCTCGGTCTCGATCTGGGTGGTGCACGACAGCAACCGCAGCCAGGTCTTGACGGCGGCGTGATCGGTGGTGACGGCGCGGCCCTCGTGGCCGATGTCCGAGTCGCCCAGCAGCTCGTCGAGCTGGTCGGTGCTGCGCGGGTCGCGTGCGTCGGCGTGCATCAGCCTGGCTTTCATGCGTGCATCCTCGGGCCAGACACCTCCCGGAGTCAATTCATCACCTCGCCACCGCTCACCGACATCGCCTGGCCCGTGAACGCGGCGGGCGCGTCGGCGCACAGCCACAACACGGTGGCGGCCACCTCGGCGGGTTCGACGAGGCGCTTGAGCGGGCTGGCCTGCGAGAACGTGGCCAGCGCGTCGGCGTCGCTGCGGCCGGTGGCGGCCACGATGCGCGCGGCGCCGTCGCGCACGATGGCGGTGTCGGTGTAGCCGGGACACACGGCGTTGACGCTGAGGCCCTGCGCGGCCACCTCCAGCGCCAGCGAGCGCGTGAGGCCCAGCACGCCGTGCTTGGCCGCCGCATACGCCGTGCAGTACGCGTAGCCCTTCTGGCCGGCGGTGCTGGCGATGTTGACGATGCGGCCCGCGCGCGCCGCGAGCATCGGCGCCAGCGCGGCCTGCGTGCACAGGAACACGCCGGTGAGGTTGACGGCCAGCATGCGATCCCAGCCGTCGTGCGCCAGGCGCGCCAGCGGACCCGTCTCCACCGCGCCGGCGTTGTTGACGAGCGCCTGCAGCGCGCCGCCGCGGGCGTGCACGTCGGCGAACGCGCGCGCCACGCTGGCGGCGTCGGTGACGTCGAGCTCCACGCAGTCGTGCACCAGGCCCTCGGTGATGGGCAGCGTCACGCGCACCTCCTCCAGCGCGGCGCGCGTGCGGCCCGCGAGCGTCACGTGCCAGCCCGCGGCCGCGTGCGCCTGCGCGATGGCCGCGCCGATGCCGCGCGTGGCGCCGGTCACCAGCACGCGGCGCGGCGTGGGACGCAGACTTAGCGGCACGCCCGGTGCGGACGTCTCCGGGTCGAGCCCGGCCGTCTGCGTGGGCAGCTCGATGGCGCCGATAGCGTCCATGGCCTCGGCCATGTCGCCGTTGCGGATGTCGGGGGTCATGAGCGTCCTTGCGTCGCGCGTTCGCGCTGGAAGTGGGCCTCGAGCTGCGGCTTGGCCGAGCGATAGGGCGCCGGCCAGGCGACGGGCTTCCAGCCGATGCGCGCCGCCTCGGTGAGCGTCCATGCCGGGTTGGCCAGGTGCGGGCGCGCGACGGCGCACAGGTCGGCGCGGCCGGCGGCGATGATGCTGTTGACGTGGTCGGCCTCGCTGATGGCGCCCACGGCGATGGTGGCGATGCCCGCCTCGTTGCGGATGCGGTCGGCGAACGGCGCCTGGTACATGCGGCCGTACACCGGTTGCTCGTCCTTGCTGACCTGGCCCGACGAGCAGTCGATCATGTCGGCGCCCGCGGCCTTGAAGGCCCGCGCGACCTCAACAGCGTCGGCCGGCGTGATGCCGCCCTCCACCCAGTCGTGGGTGGCCAGCCGCACCGACAGCGGCAGGTGCGCGGGCCAGGCCGCGCGCACCGCGGCGAACACCTCCAGGGGATAGCGCAGCCGGTTCTCCGGCGTGCCGCCGTACGCGTCGTCGCGGTGGTTGGTCAGCGGCGAGATGAACGACGACAGCAGGTAGCCGTGCGCGCAGTGCAGCTCCAGCCAGTCGAAGCCCGCCTCGGCCGCGCGGCGCGTGCAGATGACGAAGTCGTGCAGCACGCGGTCCATGTCGGCCCGCGTCATCGCGCGCGACCAGTCGCTCACCCCCGGCAGGTATTGCTGGGCCGAGGCAGAGATCAGGGGCCAGCCACCCGAGTCGAGCGGCTGGTCGATGCCTTCCCAGCCCAGGTGCGTGGCGCCCTTGGCGCCGGCGTGGCCCAGCTGCATGCCGATGTGGGCGTCGGCGTGCGTGTGCGTCCAGTCGACGATGCGCGCCCACGCGTCGCCCTGCGCCTGGGTATACAGCCCGGGGCAGCCCTTGGTGATGCGGGCGTCGGCGCTGACGCAGGTCATCTCGGCCATCACCAGCGCGGCGCCGCCCATCGCGCGGGCGCCCAGGTGCACCAGGTGGTAGTCGCCGACCACGCCGTCGATGGCCGAGTACTGCGCCATCGGCGAGACGATGACCCGGTTCTTCAGCGTGACCGAGCGCACCGTGAACGGCGTGAACATCGGCGGGGTGGGCGTGTCGCGCCCTGCGAACCAGCGCTCGTAGCCCTCCAGCCAGCCGGCATCGCGCAGGCGCAGGTTCTCGTGGCTGATGCGCTGGCTGCGCGTGAGCAGCGAGTACATGAACTGCTCGGGCTCGAGCGGGTCGCAGTAGCGCGTGCCGCACACCTCGAACCACTCCATCGCGTTCCAGGCCGCGTTCTGGAGGCGCAGCACCTCCACCTCGCGCAGGGCCTGGTAGCGATCCAGCAGCGCGGGCAGCGCGTCCGGCTCGACCTCGGGGCCAACCAGCCTGAACTGGTTGGCCAGCTCGATGGCATCCTCCAGCGCGAGCTTGGTGCCCGAGCCGATGGCGAAGTGCGCGGTGTGCACGGCGTCGCCCATCAACACCACCGGCGCGTGGCCGGACTCGCCCCTGTCCGCGTCCACCCACCAGCGCGCGCACTTGATGCGCTGGAAGTTGAGCCAGGCCGAGCCGCGCAGGTGGCGCGCGTTGGTCATCAGCGAGGCGCCCTGCAGGTGACGTGCGAAGACCTTTTCGCAGAACGCGACCGACTGCTCGGCGTCGAGCTGGTCGAGGCCGTGTGCCAGCCACACGTGCTCGGGGCACTCGACGATGAACGTCGACGTCTCGGCGTCGAACTTGTAGACGTGGGCCTGGAACCAGCCGTGCTCGGTGCGCTCGAACACGAAGGTGAAGGCGTCGTAGAGCTTCTTCGTGCCCAGCCAGATGAAGCGGTTGGGGCGCGCCACGATGTCGGGCCGGAAGACGTCCGCATGCTTCTGGCGCACCGCCGAGTTGATGCCGTCGCTCGCCACGATGAGGTCGGCGTCGGGAAACTCGGCGTCGTCGCGCACCTCGCGGTCGAACTCGAGCTTGACGCCGAGCGACTCGCAGCGCGCCTGCAGGATGTTGAGCAGCCGCTTGCGGCCGATGCCCACGAAGCCGTGGCCGCCGGAGCGGATGCTGCGGCCCTTGAACTCCAGCACGATGTCGTCCCAGTGCGCGAACGCGGCCTCGATGGCGCCGGCGGTCTCCTCGTCCCAGCGGCGCAGGTGGGCCATGGTGGCGTCGGAGAAGACCACGCCCCAGCCGAAGGTGTCGTAGGGCCGGTTGCGTACCACCACCGTGATGTCGTGGCCCGGATCGAGCTTCTTCATCAGGAGGGCGAACGTGAGGCCGGCGGGGCCGCCGCCGATGCAGACGATGCGCATGCTGTCCTCGGCTATCCTGGATCGGTCTTCCGCGCGAAACCCGGCGAAAGATACTTGAGGTGTGAATATTTCAATACTAAGCTAATCACTTTGGGTCCTGCAGGGATCTCCCCGTTCGAACGGGGGGATCCGCCCGCCGGGGCCCCGGCCCCCGGGGTGACCGGGGG
>JACMOG010000472.1 GCA_014378125.1 Vitreoscilla sp.
GCCAACGCCGCGCCCCCAACCCGCCACGCCGGGCCAGCCGGCTGCGGGCCCCCCGGATGCGGGGCGCGCGCAGAATGGCCCATCGCCCCACCGCCGCCACACCCGCACATGACCGTCCTCACCGTCACCGAACTGAACCGCATGGGCGCCGACTGCCTGCCCGGCCACCTGGGCATCGCGATCCTGCATGCGGACGCCACCGAGGTGCGCGCCGAGATGGCGGTCACACGGACGCTGATGGCGCCCAACGGCTACCTTCACGCGGGTAGCGTGGTGACGCTGGCCGACACCGCCTGCGGCTACGCCTGCATCGTGAACCTGCCCGAGGGCGCCACGGGCTTCACCACCATCGAGTTGAAGTCCAACTTCCTGGGGACCGCGCGCGAGGGCACGCTCGATTGCGTGGCCACCGCGCAGCATCGCGGCCGCACGACGCAGGTGTGGGACGCGGTGGTCACGCACCGGGAGACGGGCAAGACGATCGCCCTGTTGCGCTGCACGCAGATGATCCTGTGGCCGCAATCGGCTTGAATGGGGGCAGCCCTTCGGGGCTGGGTGCGGTCGTCATCGACGACCTGCGCGCCGGCAACGTGCCGAGGCCTATTGGCGGCTGGCCGGAGAGGGCGCGGGGTGCGCGTGCGCATGGGCGCGGCGGCGCGGATGCCGGGGCGCGGGCGCAGGCGAGCGCGTGCGAACGGGGACGTGACGCAGGCGTCGCGCGGACCGCGCGCGCGTGGGGGGCTCAGGCGGCCGGGGCCTCGCCTTCGGGGGCGGACGGCGCGGGCTGGTCGGCCTCGCCGGCGGTGTCATTCGGGCCGGCTCGGTCGCTCGACGTCTTCTTCAGCGCTTTCTCTTCCTTCTTCTTTTTCTTCTCGAGTTCGCGCTGGCGCTTCTCGTAACTGTAGTTCGGCTTCGCCATTGGGACCTTTCTGTAAGGAGGACACGATACCTGATCGCGCCGTACCGATTCATTTTCTTCGCCAAGACCGTATCCGGGGACATGAGTCTTGCCGAAGCGGGAATGGCGCGGAAATGGCGCGGTTTGGAGGTGGATTCGCGCTCGGCGTGCGGGTGTGGCGTGGTGCCCGCGCCACGCGGAGGCTCAGGCGACGGCGTCCTTCGGGGCGCCCTGGTCGCACTTGCGACAGGGCAGGGTGCGGCCCAGCACGTCGGCGCGGCCCTCGGCGGTCTGCGTCCACGGCCGATTGGTCCATGGCGGGTCGTGGCGTACGTGCTGGAAGTGCCCGCACGCCAGTTCGGCCACCCAGTGGCCATCGTCGTCCACGTGGTAGCCGACGATGGGTTGGTCCATCGCCGGCGACTCTCAGCCCTTGGCGGCGGCCGAGGCGGCCAGCGCCTGCAGCGGCGCGGCCGGGGCCTGGCAGCCCAGCGTCTGGCCCACGCCCTTGAGGAACGCGCGCCGCACCGAGCCAGCGGCGATCGCGGCGGCCACTTCCTTCGAGTGGCGCTCGGCGCCATCGAGCTTGCGCACCCAGCCGCGGAACGGGATCACGCTTTCGGCGGCGCCGCGCAACGCGTCGTTGGCCGCGTCGCCCACCATGTTGGTGCCGCGTTCCACCAGGCCCGGGTTGGCGACGGTGGGCGGGGTGTCGAGGTCGGCGCCCAGCACGCCGTCGAGCGCGCGCACCTCGTTGACGAGGTCGGGGCATGCGCGCTGCGCGGGCAGGGCGTAGGGCGCCTTGATGGCGGCCTGCAGCACGGGCGGGATCTTCTCCTGCACCAGGTTCAGGTCGGCCAGCGGCGCCTCGATGGCCTTCTGCACCTGCACGCCTTCCTTCGCCGCGCCCTTGGCGGTGTCGGGCGACGCGCAGCCGGCCAGGGAGAACGCCGTCGCGGCGGCCAACAGAGTCATTGCCGAGTTGATTTTCATGACCGCAGCGTATCAGTGTTCGATCGGCGCCTGCCCGCCCACCCGGGCGCGCCAACGCAGCAGGCCGATGGCGTAGGTGACGTAGTAGCCGGCCAACGTGCCGAAGATGGCCAGGGTGAGCGGGCTCGCGCCCAGTTGCATCGATTGCGGATCGAACTGCCCGCCGTTCAGCTGCAGCATCACGAAACGGTAGCCGACGCGGAGCACCAGCAGCAGCGACAGCGCGATGCCCAGGTGCGCGTTGGGCGTGTAGAACAGGCCCGCCGGCGTGGCCTCGAACTTCGTCAGGCGCGTGCCCAGCAGCCCCAGCGCGATGCCCGCGACGGCGCCCCCCGCCACGGCCGCGGCGGTCATCGGATGCAGCAGGCTGCCCGCCAACACCAGCGCCAGGATCAGCGGGAACAGGACGATGGTGAGCCAGGGCCGCACCGCCGAGAGCCGCTGGCGCCCGATGATGCGGCGGAGGCGCGAATAGAGGCGCCATGCCACGAGGGCGACGACGAGGACGACGGTGAGCAGGTGGGTGTCGAAGGAGGTGGGCATGGGGGCAGCGTTGGACTATCGGGACGAGGACGGTGGGTGCAGGCTCAGGCGTGCCCGGCAGGCATCGCGGGCGAGCGCGGCCGCCGCCATTCGTAGCGCAGGTCGTCCAGCTGCATCACCGGCTCGAAGCCGCGCTCCACCACCTCGAAGCCGTGGCGTTCGTAGAAGCGTTGCGCGTTGGTATTGGTGATGAAGGTGTACAGCCACAGCCGGCCGTTGGAGTTCGCCTTGGCCAGCTCGAGCAGTCGCGCGCCGATGCCCCGGCCCAGGTGCTCGACGCCGACGTAGAGCTGCATCACGGACTCGGGCGTGAACGCGCCGAACCCCAGCAACTCGTCGTCGCGAAGAGCCAGGTGGACCGGGGTCTCGGTGAGCATGTGCTCGTCGAAGAAGCGGCGGTGGTCGTCGATCGGATGCGGCACCGGCACGCCCACGCCATGGGCGAAGCTGGCGCGCCACAGGTCGACGAGGCGGTCGCGGAATTCGGGACGGTAGGGCGTGATCTGGACAGAGGGCTGCATGGCGAACGGCGTGCGCGAAATGGCCCATTCTCGGGCCTTTGGCGCACCTCCACTGCAGAGCGTGCAACAGCGCTTGCATCGGTCGATGCCGCGTCCTAGACTGTACTTAATCACAGTAGTCCCGCCCCGCCGGGCGACCCCTCTCTCCTCTTCTTCATGGCCACGCTTCCTGCCTACGCCGAGCTGCACTGCCGCAGCAACTTCAGCTTCCTCACCGGCGCCTCGTCACCCGAGGAGCTGGTCGACCGCGCGGCGGCGTTGCGCTATGCCGCCCTGGCCGTCACCGACGAATGCTCGCTCTCGGGGGTGGTGCACGCCTACGAGCAGGCCACCGAGCGCGCGCTGCAACTCATCGTGGGGGCCGAGATGCGGCTCGAGGCCGGCGTCGGCGGCGTGCCGATGCGGCTGGTGGCACTGGCCACCACGCGGCGCGGCTACGGCAACCTGTCGCAGTGGATCACGCTGGCGCGGCGCCGCGCGCAAAAGGGCCACTACGACGCCCGCGCCGCCGACCTGGAAGGACGCGCGCCCACCTCGCCGCACCTGGCCGGACTGCCCGACTGCCTGGTGCTGCTGCTGCCCACGGCCGGGCCGGTGCCCTTGGGCGTGACGGCGCAGGGCAGTGCCGGGGGCGCGACCGGTACGACCGGCGGC
>JACMOG010000473.1 GCA_014378125.1 Vitreoscilla sp.
AGGCCATCGTGATGAACGCGTCGGGCTGCGGCGTCGCCGTGAAGGACTACGGCCACGCGCTGGCGCACGACCCGGAGTACGCCCAGAAGGCGGCCCGCGTGAGCGCGCTCACGCGCGGCCTCAGCGAGGTGCTGGACGGCCTGATGCCCGCGCTGCTCGCGCACTGGCAGGGCGTGCGCGAACGCCGCGGCGCCGAGTCGCCCCAGCACGCGTCGGGCGTGCCGCTGGTGTTCCATCCGCCGTGCACGCTGCAGCATGGGCAGCAGCTGCGCGGCGGCGTGGAGCGGATGCTCGCCGCGCTGGATTTCGACGTGCGCCTGGCGGCCTCCGAGAGCCACCTGTGCTGCGGCTCGGCCGGCACGTACTCGGTGCTGCAGCCGGTGCTGGCCACGCA
Source organism: Vitreoscilla sp. (assembly GCA_014378125.1). Next base: position 395 of record JACMOG010000473.1, read on the forward strand.
GCTGCGCGACCGCAAGCTCGCGGCGCTGGCCGCGGCGCAGCCGGAGCCGCGCGCCATCGTGTCGGCCAACATCGGCTGCATCTCGCACCTGCAGTCGGGCACGGCCACGCCGGTGCGGCACTGGATCGAGCTGGTCGGCGAGAGGCTGGCGGGATGGCGCAGGTCGTGCTCATCGCCACCACGGGCGCGCCGCCGCTGCGCCGGGCCGTGGAGAGCGTGCTCGCGCAGACCGTGCCCACCGCGTGCTACGTGGTGTGCGACGGCGCACAGTACGGCGACCCGGTGGCGCAGGCGCTGCAGGGCCTCGACGTGCCGGTGTGCGTGCTCCCCCGCAACGTGGGCGCCGACGGCTTCTATGGCCACCGCATCCACGCGGCGTTCGCGCACCTGGTCGACGAGGACCATGTGCTGTTCCTCGACCAGGACAACTTCCTCGCGCCCGACCACGTGGCGCAGTGTGTCGACCTGATCGCCGCCAGGCGCCTGCAGTGGTGCTACAGCCTGCGCAACATCCGTTCGGCCGACGGCGAGTTCCTCCTCCGGGACGATTGCGAGAGCCTGGGCAAGTGGCCAGCATTCACCGATGCGCACCTCATCGACACCAACTCGTACTGCATCCGGCGCGAGGTGCTGCTGCAGAGCGCGCACGTGTGGCATGGCAAGTGGGGGCAGGACCGCGTGTTCGCGCAGGTGATGATGCAGAACTTCAAGGCCTTCGACTGCACCGGCCGATACACGGTGGAGTATTGCCTGGGCGGCAACGCCGGCTCGGTGACGCAGGAATTCTTCGAGCAGGGCAACGCCCGCATGCTGCAGCGCTACAAGCGCGGCTTCCCCTGGACGAGGAGCTGAGCATGTTGCGCATCGTCGTTGCCGCGCTCGCCTCCCTGACGATGTCCGTTGCAATGGCCGATGCCAGACCCCTCGGACAGCCTCCCGCCACCATTGCAGACACCCTGGCGCAGCGCATGCAGCCGTGCACCGCGTGCCACGGCAAGGAAGGCCGGCCCACGCAGCTGGGATTCTTCCCGCGCATCGCGGGCAAACCGGCCGGCTACCTGTACAACCAGCTCGACAACTTCCGCAGCGGACGGCGCGCCTATCCGACGATGACCTACTTCGTCGAGCAGATGTCGGACGACTACCTCCACGAGATCGCCGACTACTTCGCGTCGCTCGACCTGCCGTACGCGCCGCCGCAGACCACCGACGCGCCGCGCGACGAGATTGCCCGCGGCGAGGCGCTGGTGCGCCACGGGGACGCCGCGCATGGCATTCCCGCCTGCGCCCAGTGCCACGGCGCGGCGATGACGGGCGTGCTGCCGGCCATTCCCGGGCTGCTGGGCCTGCCGCGCGGCTACCTGGTCGAACAGTTCGGCGCCTGGCGCACCGGCCAGCGCAAGGCGCTCGCGCCCGACTGCATGGCCCGGGTCGCCACGATGCTCACGCCGGAAGACATCACCGCCGTCGCCACCT
>JACMOG010000474.1 GCA_014378125.1 Vitreoscilla sp.
CGTGGCCAGGTGCGCGTCGAGCACGCCGAACAGCCCCCGCGATAAGCGCGCCCAGCGCGCGATCATCGCCGGGATCTTCTCGGGGAAGTAGCGGTAGAACACGTTCGCCTGCCCCATCATCGGGCCGATGCCGCCCATCTGGAACATCAGCCATTGCAGCACCAGCGAGCGGCCCTTGGCCTCAAGCGGCATCAGGCGCCCGGTCTTCTCGGCCAGGTAGATCAGGATCGCGCCCGACTCGAACACGGCGAAGTCGCCGGCGTCGCGGTCGACGATGGCCGGGATGCGGCCGTTCGGGTTGATCGCCAGGAACCACGGCTCCTTCTGCGTGTTCTGCTGCAGGTCCAGCGTGTGCAGCGTGTAGGGCAGCGCGAGCTCCTCGAGCGCGATGGAAATCTTGTGGCCATTCGGCGTGGCGGCCGAGTACAGGTCGATCATGGGCATCCTTTGTGGGCGGGCGCCGCAAGGGCGCGAGCGACGATGATAGCCCGATTCGGCTGCGCACGCCCGCGTTGACAGCTTGGTATTTTCACCGTAGATTGCGGATCGGGCTGCGCGATCCGCAGGCCAACCCACACTATACATACACCTCAATACATACACTCAAGGTCTCCATGAAACGCAGCCTGATCTCCGCCGCAGTTCTCGTCCTCGCCGCCGGCGCCGCCCTCCCCGCGCTCGCCGCGCCAGCCGCCGCCACCGCCAAGGCCGCGCAGGTCACGTCGCAACTGCCGCGCGCTGTCAGCCCGACCCACTACGCCGTATCGATCACGCCGAACGCCGCCGCGTCGACCTTCGCCGCGCGCGTCGTCATCACCGTCAACGTGAGCGAGCCGACCAGCGCGATCACCCTCAACGCCGCCGACCTCGCCTTCACCAGCGCCGTGCTGAGCGGCGCCAAGGGCGCGCCCGTTACCGCCAAGAGCAGCGTCGACGCCGCCGCGCAAACGGCCACGTTCACGTTCGCCGCGCCCGTGGCCAAGGGCACGTACAGCCTCGCGCTCGACTACACCGGCAAGATCGGTACGCAAGCGGTCGGCCTGTTCGCGCTCGACTACGACACGCCCGAGGGCAAGCGCCGCGCGCTCTACACGCAGTTCGAGAACTCCGACGCGCGCCGCATGATCCCGTCGTGGGACGAGCCGTTCTACAAGGCCACCTTCGCGCTCGACGTGACGGTGCCGGCCGGCCAGATGGCCGTGTCGAACATGCCGGCGTCGAAAACCGACAAGCTGGCCGACGGCCGCCAGCACGTGACCTTCGCCAAGACGCCGAAGATGTCGACCTACCTGCTGTTCTTCGGCCTGGGCGAATTCGACCGCGTCACCGCGATGGCCGACGGCACCGAAGTGGGCGTGATCACCAAGAAGGGCGGCACCGCCCAGGCCGCGTTCGCGCTCGAGGCGTCGAAGAACATCCTCAAAGAGTACAACGACTACTTCGGCGTGCGCTACCCGCTGCCGAAGATGGACAACATCGCCGCGCCCGGCCGCAGCCAGTTCTTCGGCGCGATGGAAAACTGGGGCGCGATCTTCACGTTCGAATACGCGATGCTGCTCGACCCGGCGATCTCGACCCAGGCCGACAAGCAAGGCGTGTTCTCGATCGCCGCGCACGAGATGGCGCACCAGTGGTTCGGCGACCTCGTCACGATGCAGTGGTGGGACGACCTGTGGCTCAACGAAGGCTTCGCCTCGTGGATGGAAAGCCGCATGACGCAGAAGCTGCACCCTGAATGGAACACCCGCCTGGGCTCGGTCGGCGTGCGCGAAGGCGCCATGCAGCGCGACTCGCTCGCCACCTCCCACCCGGTGGTGCAGCACGTCGAGACGGTCGAACAGGCCAGCCAGGCGTTCGACAGCATCACCTACCAGAAGGGCGAGTCGGTCATCCGCATGCTCGAAGCGTACGTGGGCCCGGACGCCTGGCGCGCCGGTGTGCGCGCCTACATGAAGCAGCACGCCTACGGCAACACGCGCTCGGACGACTTGTGGACGAAAATCGAGAAGGCGGCCGGCAAGCCGATCCTTGACATCGCCCACGACTTCACGCTGCAGCCCGGCGTGCCGATGATCCGCGTGGCCGACGCCGTCTGCAAAGGCAGCAGCACCACGGTGTCGCTGGTGCAGGACGAATTCAGCCGCGACGTGCCGAACAAGAAGCCGCTGGCCTGGCGCGTGCCCGTGATCGTCCAGATCGCCGGCAACGACAAGCTCGCGCGCACCGTCGTCGCCGGCGGCAAGGCGACGATCAGCGTGCCCGGTTGCGGCGCCGTCATCGTCAACGCCGGCCAGAGCGGCTACTTCCGCACACTGTACACGCCGGCCGCGTTCGCCCCGCTGGCCGCCGCGTTCAGCAAGCTCGAACCGATCGACCAACTCGGTGTGCTGTCGGACAGCTGGTCGCTCGGCCTGGCCGGCCTGCAGCCGACGTCGGACTTCCTCGACCTGGCCAAGAACGCGCCACTGTCGGCCGACCCGCAAGTGTGGGGCAAGATCGCCGGCGTGTTCGCGTCGATCAACAGCTACTACGAAGGCGAGCCTGCCCGCCGCCAGAAGTTCCGCACCTTCGCCATCGCGCGCCTGGCGCCGGTGATGACGCAGATCGGCTGGAACGCGCGCGCCGGCGAGCCTGACACCATCGCCAACCTGCGCTCGCAGCTGATCTTCGTGCTGTCGGACCTCGACGATGGCGCCACCATCGGC
>JACMOG010000475.1 GCA_014378125.1 Vitreoscilla sp.
ATGGCATGCGCTGTTCGACACCGGGCGCAGCGGCTGGCTGTCGGAAGACAACGGCCGCTACGTGTTCGCGTTCGACGCGCCCACGCCGGCCGTCGCGCCGCGGCCCGAGCGGTTGCAGGCGGGCTGGCGGGCTAGCGTCGCCGGCCGAGCCTGGAGCGTCGCCTCCGTGGTGCAGGCCAAGCTGCTGGCCGCGCAGGGCGAGCTGGTGGCGCCGCCGCCGGCAGACCAGGCGATCGTCATCTCCGACCTGCGCAACACGGCCGACGAGGTGGGCACGCTGCAGGCGTCCGGCGCCGCGTCCCCCGCGCGGTCGGTCGGCAAGGCGGGGCGCCTGGCCGACCTGAAGATGTCGGGCCTGCGCGAGACCGGCGCCGGCGGCGGCGGGATTGCCGGTAGCGAGAAGACGCTCAAGGCGCAGTCGCCGCCGTGCCCCAACTGCGGCGCGCCGCTCAAGATCACGCTGGCCACCACGCAGTCGGTGGTGTGCGACAGCTGCAAGTCGGTGGTGGACCTGTCCAAGGGCATCGGCCCCGACATGGCGCACTACGCCCAGGTCAACCGCATGGAGCCGGGCATCCCGCTGGGACGCACCGGCACGCTGCCCATTCCCAGCGGCGCCGCGGCGGTGCCGTGGCAGGTGGTGGGCTACCTGGAGCGCATGGAGCTGATGTCCGGCGGTTCGGACGAAGCGGTGGCCTGGCGCGAATACCTGCTCTACAACCGCACCGAAGGCTTCGCCTTCCTCGTCGACACCAACGAGGGCTGGAGCGTGGTGCGCGTGCTCACGGGCGCGCCCGAGACCAGCGGCGACTCGGCGAAGTGGTACGGCACCACGTATCGGCGACGCTGGACGTACACGTCGCAGAACACCTACGTGCTGGGCGAGTTCTACTGGAAGGTGGAGGCCAACCAGCAGACGCAGCACCAGGACTACGAAGGAACCGCCAGCGGCCATCGCGCCTTCCTCAGCCGCGAATACACGCCCAACGAGACCACGTGGTCGGCCGGCGAGTCGATTCCCGCGGCGATGGTGGCCAGCACCTTCGGCCTCGCGCCACAGCAGGCGCAGCAGTTGGAGCGCGCCGGGCCGCCGTCCATGGGGGCGGTGTTCGGGTCCGGCGGGCTCGTCACGTGGCCGCGGCTGCTGCTGATCCTGTTCGTGGTGATCCTGCTGCTGGCCTGGTGCAGCCACGACCCGTGCCGCGACCAGCGCCGTGCGTTCGGCTCCTACAGCCAGGAGTACCAGCAGTGCAAGGCGCGCTCGGCGGGGGGCACCGGCGCGTATTTCGGCACCGGCGGCAGTTGGGGCGGTTACTCATCCGGCGGCGGCGGGCACAAATGAGGCGCCCCCTCGCTCCTCCCGTCGCTGCCCCCCGAGGGGGAGCTCGGCACGATCACATCGGCAACAGCAAACAAAGGAGCACGACATGAACGTACCCGAATGGCTTCACCCCGAGGTGCTGGGCGGCACGATCCTCTACGCGGTGATCGGCGTCGTGGTCCTGTGGCTCGCCTTCATGGTCATCGACAAGCTCACGCCCTACCATCTGTGGCACCAGCTCGTCGAGGAGAAGAACATGGCGCTGGCCATCGTCGTCGGTGCCATGTTCATCGCTCTGGGCATGATCATCGCCGCCGCGATCCACGGTTGATGGTGCAGGCTTCCGAGCAGCCGCCGCGCGTGGGGCCCGGCGAGCTGGCGCTGCTCGCCTCGGTGTTCGTGGTCGCGGCCTGCGGCCTGGTCTACGAGCTGTGCGCCGGCGCGCTCGCCAGCTACCTCCTGGGCGACTCGGTGCTGCAGTTCTCCACCGTCATCGGCACCTACCTGTTCGCCATGGGCCTGGGCTCCTGGGCCTCGCGCCACGTGCGCGAGCAGCTGGCCACCATGTTCGTGCGCGTCGAGCTGATCGTGGGCGTGGTGGGCGGCCTGATGCCCGCGGCGTTGTTCGCGGCGCATGCCACGCTGCCGGCGGCCAGCCTGATCTCGTTCAAGGTTCTGCTGTACGGCCTGGTCACCGTGGTGGGCATCGGCGTGGGCCTCGAGATCCCCATCGTGCTGCGATTGCTCGACAGGCACCTGAAGGGCCGCGACAGCCTGTCCACGCTGGTCTCGCAGGTGCTCACGTTCGACTACCTCGGCTCGCTGGTGGTCTCCGTGGCGTTTCCGCTGCTGCTGGTGCCGCACCTGGGCATCGTGCGCTCGGGCATCTTCTTCGGGCTGCTCAACACGCTCGTGGCCGTGTGGTCGCTGTGGCTGTTCCGCGCCGACATTCCGGGCTGGCGCTCCCTCGCCGCGCAGTGTGGCACGCTCTTCGCGCTGCTGGTGGCGGCCATGGCCGCGGGCGACCTGCTCACCACCTGGTCGGAGGACAAGTTCTACGGCCCGGGCGTGGTGCTGCACGAGACCACGCCCTACCAGCGCATCGTGGTCACCTCGCAGGGCGGCACGCTGCGCCTGTTCCTCAACGGCAACCTGCAGTTCAACTCGAAGGACGAGTACCGCTACCACGAGGCGCTGGTGCATCCGGCCATGTCGGGCTACGGCGCGCCGCGCCGCGTGCTGGTGCTGGGCGGCGGCGACGGGCTGGCCATCCGCGAGATCCTCAAGTACCCGTCGGTGGAACAGGTGACGCAGGTGGAGCTCGACCCCGTCATGACGCGGCTGTTCACCGACGACGCCACGTTGTCGGCGCTCAACGCGCATGCGCTGCGCTCGCCCAAGGTGCGCATCGTCAACGCCGACGCGTTCACGTGGCTGGAGCAGCACGACGACCAGTACGACGTGATCGTGGTCGACTTTCCCGACCCGAGCAACTACGCGCTGGGCAAGCTCTACTCCACCAGCTTCTACGAGCTCGTCGACCTGCACCTGGCCGCGGCCGGCTACGCCGTGGTGCAGACCACCTCGCCCCTGGTGGCGCGGCGCAGCTTCTGGACGGTGGCCACCACGCTGGAGACCGTGGGCCTGCACATCGTGCCGTACCACGTGCACGTGCCCAGCTTCGGCGAGTGGGGCTTCATCATCGCCAGCCACCGGCCCTGGGTGATGCCGCGCACGCTGCCCCCGGGCATGCGCTTCCTCACGTTGCCCGGCATGCAGGCGCTGCTCGATTTCCCGCCCGACATGGCCCGCGTGCCGGTCGAGCCCAACCGCCTCTCGAACCAGACGCTGGTGCGCACGTTCGAGGAGGAGTGGGGCAAGGTCCATGAGTGACGGCGCCACGCGGCGCGCGTTCCTCGGCGCCGCGCTGGCGGCCCCGGCCATCCTCTCCGGCTGCGCCAGGCCCGACGACTGGCGCACGCGCGTCGCCGGCCGCTGGATCGGCGACAACGCGGTGCTGGGCCATCGCGTTCGCGACATGGCGGCGCACCCGCCAACCAACGCGCGCGAGCGCCGCTGCGACGTGCTGGTGGTGGGCAGCGGCATCGCGGGCCTGGCGGCGGCGCGCACGTTGCAGCGCGCCGGCATCGCCGACATCGCGGTGCTCGAGCTCGAGGACCAGGCCGGCGGCAACAGCCGCGGCCATGCGATGCACGGCCTGCGGTGTCCGCTCGGCGCGCACTACCTGCCGCTGCCCGGCCCCAGCGCGCCC
>JACMOG010000476.1 GCA_014378125.1 Vitreoscilla sp.
GGCACTGCCTGCCCCCGACCGCGAGCTGCTCGGGGATGGGGGGCCAGCCATTGCCCGCGGGTACGCGGGAGATGCCATACCCCTTCAGTGCCGACCCCTCCAGGGCCTCGGCGTAGAGGTTTTCCAACGCACTCGCATACGCCGGCGTGTCGAACAGCGGCGCCGTCGCGCGCGCCCGCGCCAGGCGCTCGCGCACGCGGCCGAGACGCGCGGGGTCGCGCGCCAGCGCCACGGCGCGCGCCTCGTAGGCCGCCGCGTCGTCCACCAGCAGCTCGTCGGCCAGGCCCAGCGCCTGCAGCAGGCTCGCGCCCACGCGACCGGGGAACGTGGTGCCGCGGCACGACAGCAGCGGCAGACCGGCCCACAGCGCGTCGCTGGCGGTGGTGTGGGCGTTGTAGGGCAGCGTGTCCAGGAACAGGTCGGCGCAGGCGTGGCGGGCCAGGTGCGCGTCGAGGCGGATGCGCGGCGCGAAATGCAGGCGTTCGGAGGCGATGCCATGAGCGGCCGCGGCGGCCTGCAGGTTGCGCGTGGCGGCGTCGTTGTCGCCCAGCAGCCACAGCACGCTTCCGTCGACGGCCGCCAGGATGCGCATCCACGCGGCGAACACGGCCGGCGTGATCTTGTAGGTATTGTTGAAGCACGCGAACACGACCGAGTCCGCGGGCAGGCCCAGCTCCGCGCGCGTGGGCACGGGGGACGCGATCGCGCGCTGGCGGTCGTTGGGCTGGTAGCTGTGCGGCATCCGCAGCACGCGCTCCACGTACGGGCCCTCCTCGCCCGCGGGAATCGTGTCGGCATCGGCCACGATCGCGTCGAGATAGGGCGCGCCCAGCGTGCCGGGGAAGCCGAGGTAGTTCACCTGGAGCGGCGCGGGACGGAGCGCGAACACGCCGGTGCGGCCCAGGCCGAACCAGCCGTTGAGGTTGACGAGGATGTCGATGCGGCGATCGGCGATCGCGCGCGCGGCCGCGTCGTCGGACAGCGCGGCGATGTCGACGATCTCGTCGAACACCGCCGCCATGCGCCGGCGCAGCGGGCTGCCGTCGTCCCAGCCGTTGTCGAACGCCACGACCTCGAAACGGGTCTTGTCGTGCAGCTCGAACAGCTCCGCCGTGAGGATGGACGTGGCCTGGTCGCGAAACTCGCCGCACAGGTAGCCCACGCGGATCTTCGCGTTGCCCAGGCGCGTGCCCGGCACCACCAGCATGAGCTGCGCCGGAAACTGGTCGGCGGCGAACAACTCGGCACAGCGCCGCGCCGCCATCGGGTCGGCGGTGATGGCGGCGAACGCGAACGGGTCGATCACGGCACGGCCGTCGGCCAGGCCGCGGTCCACCTGCGCGACGAGGACGTCGAGGCCGCGCCAGTCGCAGGCCATCGTCTGCGCATAGACGCGCTTGCCCACCACGTACGGGTACGCCTCGTCCAGCGCCTGCACGCGCTCGAACGCGAAGGCGGCCTCGGCGTAGCGCTTCAGGTCAAGCAACGCGTTGCCGCGGTTGCAGGCCACGCCCGCGGCATCCGGGGTGGCAGCCAGCACGACGTCGAAGTCGGCGATCGCGTCGGCGTGGCGGCGCAGCGCGTGCAGCGCGGTGCCGCGCTGGGTGCGGGCGTCCAGGCGCGTGCCCGGCACCACCAGCATGAGCTGCGCCGGAAACTGGTCGGTGGCGAACAACTCGGCACAGCGCCGCGCAGCCATCGGCTCGGCGGGGATGGCGGCGAACGGGAACGGGACGGTCCCCGGAC
>JACMOG010000477.1 GCA_014378125.1 Vitreoscilla sp.
GATGAGCCCGTTCGAGGAGATGCAGCGCTGGAAGACGCATCCGTCCATCCGCGCGCACATCGAGGGCGGCAAGCGCCTGTCGTACGGCGCGCGCGCCATGAACAACGGCGGGCTGCAGTGCCTGCCCAAGCTGGTGTTCCCGGGCGGCGCGCTGGTGGGCTGCGACGCGGGCACCATGAACGCGTCGCGCATCAAGGGCAGCCACGCGGCCATCAAGAGCGGCATGCTGGCCGCCGAGGCCGCGTTCACGGCGCTGCAGGCCGGCCGCCAGGGCGACGAGCTGGCCGCCTACCCCGAGGCGTTCGAGAAGAGCTGGTTGCACACCGAGCTGCAGCGCACGAAGAACTTCAAGCTGTGGTTCAAGAAGGGCAAGGTCATCGGCAACCTGATGACCGGCATCGAGCAGTGGCTGATGCCCAAGCTGGGCATGCCCATCCCGCCGTGGACGCTGCACAACTCGAAGAAGGACAACGAGACGCTGCTGCCCGCCGACCAGGCGCCGAAGATCGTCTACCCGAAGCCCGACAACAAGCTCACCTTCGACCGGCTCAGCTCCGTGTTCGTCAGCAACACCAACCACGCCGAAGACCAGCCGATCCACCTGACGCTGAAGGACGACTCGGTGCCGGTGAACGTCAACCTGGCGAAGTACGCGGGGCCGGAAAGCCGCTACTGCCCGGCGGGCGTCTACGAGTTCGTGAAGAACGAGGACAACACCGACCGGCTGCAGATCAACGCGCAGAACTGCGTGCACTGCAAGACCTGCGACATCAAGGATCCCACGCAGAACATCGTGTGGGTGACGCCCGAGGGAGGCGGCGGCCCGAACTACGCCGGGATGTGAACTGCGCGTGATATCAGGCACCTGTTCGGTGCCTGACCCGGCCAAAGTCCGTTAGTCTGTCTGCACCACGACAAACCGGTCCCTCGACAGGACAAGGCTGCCTTGCGGGCGTTGTCCGACGCCTTCTTCACCACCGATCGCCACCAGCGCGTCCGCCTCGCGCAGGCGTGGCTCGCCTGCATGCTGCTGCTGCTGTGCGTGGTGGTGCTGCACGTGGCGGCCGCGTTCGGGCTCACCGACGACGGCCCGCTATGGTGGTGGTCGGCCGCATCGCTGGCCGGCATGCTGGCCGTGGTCGTCGTCATCCGCAGCGGGCTCAACAAGCAGTTCGCCGACCCGGCACTCACCATCCCGCAGATGCTCTACGCGGTGCTGTGCGCCGCCTGGGCCTACTCGTTCGCCGGCAACGCGCACATGATGGTGGGGGTGATCCTGGCGGTCATCCTCATGTTCGGAATGTTCGGTCTCAACAGCCGCCAGATCCTGTGGGTGGGCATCTACGTGCTGGCCGTCTTCGGCTTCGTGATGGCCCTCAGCGCGCAGCGCGACCCCGACCGCTATCCGCTGGGCGGCGAACTCACCTACTTCATCATGCTGTGCATCATGGTGGCCGGCGTGGGCGTGCTCACGGTGCGGCTGCACCGCATCCGCGACCGCCTGCGCAGCCAGAAGGTGGAGCTGGAGGCCGCGCTGGCCCACATCCACCGGCTGGCCACGCACGACGACCTCACCGGCCTGGTGAACCGGCGCCACATGCAGGAGCTGCTCGAGAACGAGCGCATGCGCCTCGACCGCACCGAGCAGGACTGGTGCGTGGCGCTGATCGACCTCGACCATTTCAAGAGTGTCAACGACGCCCACGGGCACGCCATCGGCGACGAGGTGCTGCGCGCGCTGAGCCGCCACGCCCACACGCTCATCCGCCGCACCGACGTGCTGGCGCGCTGGGGCGGCGAGGAGTTCGTGCTGTTGCTGCCCAACACGCCCATCGGCATGGCGGTGACGTCGCTGGACCGCCTGCGCGAGCATTTCCACGCGAACCCGCTGGTGGTGCGAGGCATGGCGCTGCCGGTGTCGTTCTCGGCCGGCCTGACCGAGCACCTGCGCGGCGAGACCGTGGCGCAGACGCTGGAGCGGGCGGACAAGCTTTGTTATCAGGCGAAGACCTTGGGGCGCAATCGCGTCGAACGCGGCTAGGCAGCCCGACAAAGCCCGGGCGCACGCCGGGTGCTCAGGCGCGCTCGAGCACGAACTGACCGACCACGCCCGTCAACATCGCCGCCTGGTGACGCAGGTTGTCCGAGGCCGCGGCCGCCTCCTCCACCAGCGCCGCATTCTCCTGCGTCACCGTGTCGAGCTGGGCCACCGCGTTGCTGATCTGGCCGATGCCTTCCGTCTGCTGCGAGGTCGCCATCGAGATCTCGCCGATCAGCTGGCGCACGCGCTGGGCCTGGTCGACGATGTCACGGATGCCGGTGCCCGCTTCGCCCACGAGCACCGTGCCAGCGTCCACGCGTTGCGCGGAGCCCGAGATCAGCACCCGGATCTCCCTGGCCGCATGGGTCGAGCGTTGCGACAGGCTTCGCACCTCGGCGGCGACCACCGCGAACCCGCGTCCCTGCTCGCCCGCCCGGGCCGCCTCGTCCGCGGCATTGGGCGCGAGGATATTGGGCTGGAAGGCGATGGCGTCGATCACGCGGATGATCTCGGACATCTGCTTCGAGCTTTGCGAGATGTCGGCCATCGTCGCGATGATGTCGTGGACGACGCGCCCCCCGCTGTCGGCCGCGGCGCTCGCCGCCACGGCCACGAGCTCGGCGGATTGCGCCGTGCTCGCCGTCGCGCGCACCGTCCCCGAGATCTGCTCCATGGCCGCGGCGGTCTGTTGCAGGTTGCTGGCCTGTTCCTCGGTGCGCTGGCTCAGGTTCATGTTGCCGGTGGCGATCTCTGCCGTCGCCACCTCCACCGAATCCGCGGACTGCTTGACGGCCGCGATCGCCGTGCCGATGCGCTGCAGCATTCCCTTCAGCAGGACCGCCGTGGGGGCACTCGCGCGCATGTCGGCCACGTCCAGGCAAAGCCGGCCATCGGCGTCCACGCGGCGAATGATGTCGCCGAGCTCGCACGCCTCCACCGCAGCGCTCCGGAGCATGGCCGCCAGGTAGACCTCCACGCTTGTCTGCGCGATCACGTAGACAGCGTGCATCAGGGTCTTCAGGAAATCGGCCCGGGGCGTGCAGAACACGCCCGTGTCCAACGCCTGCAAGCGGTCGAAGACGACATGGTGCACGGCGAACAGACCGGCGGCCAGGACGAGCGGGCGCCAGTCGCGGTAGACCAGCATCAACCCCAGCAGGACGAAGACGCCGAAGTGGAATTCGATGGTTCCGCGCCCCAACTGGATGTGCAGCGCCACGAGGCCGACGTTGCAGGTGGTGAGCACGGCGGCGCTGGACGCCGTGCCGCGCGCCAGCGCGAACGCGGCGCCGGCGGCTGCGAGCAACAGCCCGCCGGCCGCCAGGGCCAATCCGAGATCGGCATAGGCTTGCCCGATGATGCACGCGGCCAGGGCGCTCCCGACTGCGGTAAGCAGCATGACGAGATCGCCGGTGCGGGCGATGGCGGCGAGACCCCGACGCGAGCCGGAGGAAGGGGAGTGCAGTGTCATGAAAGCCTCTTTTTTTGCCCGGCCGCAAGCAAGACCTTGCAGCGGCATTGCATGACATCGGCCTTCCCGACCCGTCATTGAGGGGGATTTGTGTCATACCTGACAAATCAGAATTTCCAGGAGCACCGGTCGCGAAGCGGCCCGGTGCCTGGCACGCTCAGAGCGGTTCGACCGTCACGCCCACCCGTGGCGCGTTGCCGGAGCCGCCGCGGATGACGCCGCGCAGCGGCGCCACGTCGGCGTAGTCGCGGCCCCAGGCGAGCGTGACGTGGTCCTGGCCCGCGGGGACGTCGTTGGTGGGATCGAGCGCCAGCCAGCCGTGCGGCGGGCACCACACGGCGGCCCAGGCGTGGGAGGCGTCGGCGCCGACCAGGCGCGGCTTGCCGGGCGGCGGCTGCGTGAGCAGGTAGCCGCTGACGTACCGGGCGGCCAGGCCCAGCGAGCGGCACGCGCCGATCAGCACGTGGGCGAAGTCCTGGCACACTCCGTGGCGCAGAGACAGCGCCTCCAGCGCACCGGTGGTGACCGACGTGGACTGGGGCAGGTACTCGAACTCCTCGTGGATCTGGTGCATCAGCGCCAGCGCCAGCTCGACGATGCCGGTGTGGGCGTCGGCCGCGGGACGGGCCCACTCGGCCAGCGCCCGGGCCCGCGGGGCCAGGCCCGAGTCGAGCGCGAACTCGGCGGCCTCGAAGGCGGGGCGCTCGGGGCGGGGCTCTTCGGGGGGATCGGCGGCGTGCGTGGCGTGGGGGGGGGGGCCGGCGTCCAGGCGCAGGGC
>JACMOG010000478.1 GCA_014378125.1 Vitreoscilla sp.
TCACGCGCGCGTGGTCACGCTCGCGGGCGAGAGCGGCTGGGGCCTGATCGGGCGCGGCGCCGTCGTCACCGGGGGCGAGCGCATCGCGTGGGTGGGCGCCGAGGCCGACCTGCCCGCGATGGGCGCGGCCATCACCGAGGAACTCGACCTCGACGGCGCGCTGCTCACGCCCGGTCTTGTCGACGCCCATACCCACCTCGTGTACGGCGGCCACCGCGCGCACGAGTTCGAGATGCGGCTGCAGGGCGCCAGCTACGAAGACATCGCGCGCGCCGGCGGCGGCATCCGCTCCACCGTCTCGGCCACGCGCGCCCCCACCGAGGACGACCTGTTCGCGCTCGCCGCGCGCCGGCTGGCCACGCTGCGCGCCGGCGGCGTCACCACCGTCGGGATCAAGTCCGGCTACGGCCTGTCGTTCGACGACGAGGCCAAGTGCCTGCGCGTGCCGCGCCGCCTGGGCCGCGAAGGCGTCACGGTGCGCACCACCAGCCTGGCCGCGCACGCGCTGCCGCCGGAGTTCGAGGGCCGCGCCGACGACTACATCGCGGCCGTCTGCCAGTGGCTGCCCCGATGGCACGCCCAGGGCCTGGTCGACGCGGTGGACGCGTTCTGCGAGCGCATCGCTTTCAGCACGGCGCAGGTGGAGCGCGTGTTCGAGGCCGCGCACGCGCTGGGCCTGCCGGCGAAGCTGCACGCCGAGCAGCTGAGCGACTCCGGCGGCGCCGAGCTCGCCGCGCGCTTCAACGCGTTGTCGTGCGACCACCTCGAGCACCTGTCCGACGCCGGCGTCGCCGCGATGCGCGCGGCCGGCACGGTGGCGATGCTGCTGCCCGGCGCGTTCCACTTCCTGCGCGAGACCAGGCTGCCGCCGATCGCCGCGCTGCGCGAGGCCGGCGTGCCACTGGCCGTCTCCACCGACCACAACCCCGGTACCTCGCCCACGCTGTCGCTGCCGTTGATGATCCATCTCGCGTGCGTCGACTTCCGCCTGACGCCCGAGGAGGCGGTGCGCGGCACCACCGTCAACGCGGCGCGCGCGCTGGGCCTGGACGATCGCGGCACGCTTGCCGCCGGCCGGCGCGCCGACTTCGCGCTGTGGAACCTCGAGCATCCCCGCGAGCTGGCGTACTGGTTCGGCCATCCGGCCTGCCGCGGCGTCGTCGTCGGGGGCGACACCAAGGATCGAACAACATGATCGCCGACCACCCGTCGTTCCATCTCACGCCCGGCACCACGCCGCTGCTGGTGAGCCTGCCGCACTGCGGCGAGCTGATCCCCGACGACCTGCGCTCGCGCTACCACCCGCGCGCATGGGACGTGGAGGACACCGACTGGCACCTGCACAAGCTCTACGCGTTCGCCACCGCGCTCGGCGCCAGCGTGCTGCAGCCGCGCGCCTCGCGCTTCGTCATCGACCTGAACCGGCCGTCCGACAACGCGCCGATGTACCCCGGCGCCAACAACACCGAGCTGTGCCCCACGCGCTTCTTCACCGGCGATCCGATCTACGTCGAGGGTGCCGCGCCGGCGCCGCGCGAGATCGAGCAGCGCATCGCGCAGTGGTGGCAGCCGTACCACGGCGCGATCGCCACCGAGCTCGCGCGACTGAAGGCCCGGCACGGGCACGCGGTGATCTTCGACGGCCACAGCATCAAGAGCGAGCTGCCGTGGCTGTTCGAGGGCCGGCTGCCGGCGCTGAACCTCGGCACGGTCGACGGCCGCAGCTGCTCACCGTTGCTGCCCGCGGCGCTGGGCGACGTCCTCGCCGCCCAGGATCGGTACTCGCACGTCATCGATGGCCGCTTCAAGGGCGGCTACATCACGCGCCACTACGGCCGCCCGGAGGAATCCATCCACGCGGTGCAGCTCGAGATGACCTGGGACTGCTACATGGACGAGACGCCGCCGTACGCCTATCGCCCCGACAAGGCCGCGCAGGTGCAGCCGTTGCTGGGCGACCTGCTGCGCACGATGCGCGACTGGAAACCGCGGTGACGACGCAGCGCTTCTGGGCCCCGGCGGCGTGGATCGACGGCGGCTGGCAGCAGTCCGTCGTGCTGGAGGTGGACGCGCGAGGCCACTGGTCGCACATCGCCGCCGGCGTGTCCGCGCCGCACGACGCCGAGCGCCTGGCCGGCCCGGTGCTGCCGGGCCTGGTCGACGCGCACAGCCACGCGTTCCAGCGCGCCTTCGCGGGGCTGGCGGAGCGCCGCGAGGGTGAGGATGACGACTTCTGGAGCTGGCGCGACCGCATGTACCGGGTGGCCAACGCGGTCACGCCCGAGAGCCTGCGCGCGATCGCCGCGCACCTCTACGTGGAGCTGCTGCGTGGCGGCTACACGCAGGTCTGCGAGTTCCACTACCTGCAGCACCGGCCCGACGGCACGCCCTACGACGACCCGCTGGCACTGTCGATGGCGCTCGCCGACGCCGCCGGCGACGCGGGCATCGGCCTGACGCTGCTGCCCGTGCTGTACGAGCGGGCGGGTTTCACCGCGCCGTCGCTGCGGCCCGACCAGCGCCGCTTCCACGCCGGCGCGGACGACGTGTGGCGGCGCAGCCAGGAGTTCGGCGCGCGCGTGGCCGCGGCCGGGCGCGCGTCGCTGGTGCCGCTCAACGCGGGGCTGGCGATCCATTCGGTGCGCGCCGCCGCGGCCGAGTCCATCGCGCGGCTGCGCACACTCGCGCACGGCTTCGACGGCCCGATCCACGTGCACGTGTCCGAGCAGCGCGCCGAGCTGCGCGACTGCGTGGCGGCCACCGGCCAGACGCCCGTGGCGTGGCTGGCGTCGCAGGGCTGGCTCGACGCGCGTTGGCAGCTGGTACACGCCACCCACGTCGACGCCGCGGGGATCGCCGCCACCGCCGCCAGCGGCGCGGGGGTGGTCATCTGTCCCGGCACCGAGGGCAACCTGGGCGACGGCTTCACCGACCTGCCCGCGTGGCTGGCGGCCGACGTCGACCTCGCCATCGGCTCCGACAGCAACGTCACGCGCAGCTGGCGCGAGGAGCTGCGCTGGATGGAATACGGCCAGCGCCTGCGGCTGGAGCGCCGCAACGTGTGCGCGCAGCCGGGCCACGCCGCGCGACCCCGCCCGGACACGGCGGCCAGCCTGTTCGAGCGCGCCCGCGCGGGCGGGGGACGCGCGGCCGGGCACGCCACGTGGGGCCTGGTGCGCGGCGCGCGTGCCGACCTGCTGGTGATCGACCCCGACGACGCCAGCCTGCTGGGCCTGCCGCCCGCGCGCTGGCTCGACGCGCTGGTGTTCTCCAGCCCCGGCCGCCCGTGGCGCGACGTGATGGTGGCGGGCCGCTGGGCGCTGCGCAAGCACCACCACGCGCACGTCGAGCGCATCTCCGCGGCATTCGCGCAGGCCATGGCGGGTTTGTGGGACGAGCGGTGACGCTCGGCCCCCGCGCCGCTGTCATCCTGCGCGAAGTCGCAGGATCCACGCCGCCCAACGCCGTCACTCGCCCCACCGCTCCTCCCGTTCGTCGCACGGCCATGGCTTACCAGCCCGGCAGCGACGATTCTCCCTTCGATTGCCAACCACCGGACCTCCCTCGATGATCACCAGAACTTTCGCCCTGTCGACGCTCGCCGGCGCCCTCCTGATGACCTTCGGCGCCGCGCAAGCCGCCGGCGACAAGATCGTCATCGCGAAGCAGGCCGACCTGCCGCGCTTCACGTACAAGATCCCTGGCACGGCCACCCGGTTCGTCGAAGCCGATCCGGCGGCATTCAACGCGTTCGCGGCGCAGGTCGACCATGACGTCGAGAGCATCCTCGAAGGCTACCAGATCGACGACAAGTCCACGCTGATCGAGATGCTGTCCGCCAAGCTCAGCTACCAGGAGATCGCCGGCGACTACGCGGGCGGCCTCAAGACCATCGGGGCGCTGCGCGCGCTGCAGACCAAGCCCGCGGCGAAGCTGCTCACCGGACTGCTGAACGGCGCCCGCCTGCAGGCGGCCATCGACGCCGGCGGCGAGTCGGGCCCGGCGTTCGAGGCGGCGTTCAGGAAGCACTACGCCGACGCGGTGGCGCCCCTGCCGTGGGCGGTCGTCAAGGACGGCATCAAGGCGTCGTACGGCTATTCGCGCATCGCGGGACGCGCGGCGACGCTGGGCGAAGTGAGCACCGAGATCGACCCGGCGGTGGCCAAGTCGGGCGCGCTGGACGGCCCCGAGGCCTGGGAGCTGCTGGCCGTGCGCACGGACCTGAAATTCGCCATGCCGCTGTACGGCGCACGCGCCGACGTGCTTCACGACTACATCGCCAAGAACGACGCGCCCGTGCCGGAGATCTGGTCGGCGCGCGAGGTCACCCTCACCGCCGCCGACAAGCTCACGCCCGTGAACGTGGCGATCTGGGATTCGGGCATCGACGTGTCGCTGTTCCCCAAGCAGCTGTTCAACGACCCCAAGCCCACCGCCAGCGGCACGCACGGCCTCGCGTTCAACGACGACGGCAGCCCGTCGAAGAAGTGGACGTACACGCTCAGCGCCGCCCAGCAGGCCGGCTACACGGCCTTCCAGCAGGAGATCCGCGGTCGGGTCGACCTGCAGAACGGCATCGATTCGCCCGACGCGCTCGCCACGCAGAAGGCCTTCCGTACGATGTCGCCCGAGCAGATGCACCAGCGCCAGGAAGTCCAGGACGTGCTGGGCTTCTACGTGCACGGCACGCACTGCGCCGGCATCGCCGCGCGCGGCAACCCCGCCATCCGCCTCGTGGTGGCCCGCTTCGACGACCAGCTGCCCGACTTCAAGTTCCAGCCCACCGAGGCCTGGGTGAAGAAGATGGGCGCCGACTTCCAGCAGATGGGCGACTACTTCCGCACCCGCCACGTGCGCGTGGTCAACATGAGCTGGGGCGACGACGTGGCCGAGTTCGAGACCTGGCTGTCCAAGACCGGCGGCGGCGCCGATCCGGCGGCGCGCAAGGCGAAGGCAGAGAAGCTGTTCGCGCTGTGGAAGGACGCCATCGAGAAGGCCATCAAGTCGGCCCCCGACACCCTGTTCGTGACCGCCGCCGGCAACAGCGACAGCGACGCCGGCTTCCTGGAGGACGTGCCCACCTCCCTGCACCTGCCCAACCTGATCGCCGTCGGCGCGGTCAACAAGGCCGGCGACGAGACGTCGTTCACCAGCCACGGCGACACCGTGGTGGTGCACAGCGACGGCTACCTCGTCGACAGCTTCGTGCCGGGCGGCCAGCGGCTGCCGCTGTCGGGCACGTCGATGGCGTCGCCCAACGTGGTGAACCTGGCCGCCAAGCTGATCGCGCTCGACCCGACGCTGACGCCCGCCCAGACCATCGCGCTGATCCGCCAGGGGGCGACCGATACGCCGGATGGACGTCGGCACCTGATGGATGAGCAGCGGTCGGTGGCGTTGCTCAAGGCGGGTACGAAGTAGGTCTCGCTCGATTTGCGGGTTGTGCTTGTGCGCGGGGCGGGCTGCATCAGGGGCGGGGCGCGCTGCATCAGTCACAACTCACCGGGCAAGTCTCTTTTGTGAGGTCAAGGAGGAGCCGCGCCGCAGGCCGGCGGGGGACACGAACAAAAGAGACTTGCCCGGTAAGTCGTGACTGACCCCGCGACGCCCCGAAAAGCCGAGTCCACCGGAAGCGCCGGCAAGATCACCCAGGGAACCAATGCCCGCGTGGCAGGTCTGACCTTTGCCACTTCGGAGGGCCAAGACCCCACAGGGGACTCGGCCATCGGAAGGCAGAGAATCGAGCCGGCGCCCACGAGGCGTCTTCCAAGGAGCAATGAAATGACCACCGCCACCCTCCATTCCACCCCGGCCCGCACGCTTGCCCGTTCGCTGGCCATCGCGGCCGGCGCGCTGGCGCTCGCCTTCGGCGGCGCCGCTCAGGCCGCGCCCGGCGGGTGGCATGGCGGCGGCGGCGGCGGCGGCTGGCACGGCGGTGGTGGGTACCACGGAGGCGGCGGCTGGCATGGCGGCGGTTCCTACTATCGTGGCGGCTGGGGCTGGGACCCGCTGTGGGGCGTCGGCCTCGGGCTGGGCCTGGGTCTGGCGGCCGCGTCGCCGTACTACTACGACAACGGCCCCGGCGTCGTCTACGTCAACCCGCCGGTGTACTACCCGCCGGCGCCGGTCTACTACCCGCCGGCGCCGGTCTACTACCCGCCGGCGCCGGTCTACGTCCAGGCCCCGCCCATGCAGCCAGCACCCGTCCAATCGACGTCGGCCGAGCCCATCTTCTATCCGCGCACCGGCCAGAGCGCCGCGCAGACCGAGGCCGACCGCCAGGAATGCAACCGCTGGGCCACCACGCAGCCCAAGGCCATGGCCGACGGCAGCGTGTTCCAGCGTGCCACGTTCGCGTGCATGGACGGGCGCGGCTACACGCCGCGCTGAGCCTTCCGCGCTCTCCGGGCCAGGCCGCGCGACCGCGCGATCTGGCCCGTTTTCATTTCGGGTCGCGGGGCGCGACGCTAGGGTGCCAGGCGCGCCGCGGCGGCGGCCTCCTTCAGCCTCTTGAGCAGCGCAGGCAACTCGTCGCCCGGCACGGGGTGCGCCAGCAGGAAGCCCTGCATCTCGTCGCAGCCCTGGCGCACCAGTTGCAGGCGTTGCTCCAGGGTCTCGACGCCCTCGGCGATCACGCGCAGGCCCAGCTTGTGGGTCATCACGATGATGGTCTCGACGATGGCGGCGTCGTCGGAATCGAGCGGGATGCCGCCGATGAACGAGCGGTCGATCTTCAGGCGGTCGAGCGGCAGTCGCTTCAGGTAGGCCAGGCTGGAATAGCCGGTGCCGAAGTCGTCGATGGACAGCTGCACGCCCAGCTCGCGCAGTGACTGCAGCACGCTCTGGGCATGTTGCGGGTCGAGCATCACGCTGCTCTCGGTGACCTCCAGCTCGAGGCACGCCGGCGCCAGGCCGCTGAGGGCCAGCGCGCGCCGCACGGCGCTGTCCAGGCCGGGGCGCTGCAGTTGGCGCGCCGAGATGTTGGCGGCCACGCGCAGCGGCGACAGGTTGTCGGCCAGGCCTTCGCGTTGCCACTCCGGCACCTGCCGGCAGGCCTCGTTGAGCACCCACTCGCCGATGCCCAGCACCAGGCCCGTCTCCTCGGCCATCGGGATGAACGCGTTGGGCAGCACCAGGCCGCGCACCGGGTGGCGCCAGCGCACCAGCGCCTCGACGGCGCAGACCTCGCCGGTGACCAGGTCGAGCTGCGGCTGGTAGTGCAGCTCCAGCTCGTGGCGTTCCACCGCGCGGCGCAGGTCGTTCTCCATCCGCAGCCGCCCGTGGGCCTGCGCGTTCATCTCGGGGCTGAAGAAGCGGTAGGCGTTGCGGCCCTCGCCCTTGGCTTCGTAGAGCGCGATGTCGGCATACTTCAGCAGCAGCTCGCCCGTGCCGCCGTCGCGCGGGAACAGGCTCACGCCCAGGCTCGCGGTGACGTGCAGCTCCTGGCCCTCGAGCGTGAACGGCTCGCCGAGCATGCGCATCAGCTTCTCGGCGATGCGCGCGGCGTCGGTGGGGCCGGCCACGTTGCCCACCACCACCTGGAACTCGTCGCCGCCCACGCGCGCCACCGTGTCGTTGTCGCGCAGCGTGGCGCGCAGGCGGCGCGCGATCTCCTGCAGCAACCGGTCGCCCACCTGGTGGCCCAGCGAGTCGTTGACGATCTTGAAGCGGTCGAGGTCGATGAACAGCACCGCCACCTGCTGCTCGAGCCGCTGGGCCTGGGCCAACGCTCGGCCCAGCCGATCCATCAGCATCGCGCGATTGGGCAGTCCGGTGAGCGAGTCGTGGTACGCCAGGTGCTCGATGCGCGCCTCCTGCGCCTTGCGCTCGGTGACGTCCTGGATGACGCCGGCGCGCCGCACATGGTGGCCCGAGCCGTCGCGCACCACGTACACGCGCATGGCCACGTAGCGCGTCTCGTGGCCGGGCGGGCACACGCGGAAGTCGATCTCGAAGTCGACCGGCTCCGGCGCGTCCATGCGCGCGCGCACCGCCACGCGGTCGTCCTCGTGCACGTGATCCAGCCAGACGCGCGAATCGGCGTAGACCGCCGCCACGGGCATGCAGAAGATGCGCTCGAACGCCGGGCTCACGTACAGCGCGCGGTGACGCAGCGGGTCGCCCAGCCAGAACACGTCACCGATGGACTCGGCCATCTGGCGGAA
>JACMOG010000479.1 GCA_014378125.1 Vitreoscilla sp.
GAGCGCGACACCACGAAGACCAAGGGCGACGTCGAGCAGGCGGCCGCGCAGATCGGCCGCGTGCAGGCGTCCATCCAGGAGTCGTCGCGCAAGATCCAGGAGACGGCACTGGCCTTCCGCAACGAGGCCGGCCGCGACCTGGCCGAGGCCGCCGGCAAGCTCAACGCGTTGAACCAGGGCCAGGCCGGCCTCGCCGACAAGGTGAGCAAGGCGCAGGTGCGCTCGCCGGTGCGCGGACGCGTGCAGCGCCTGCTGGCCAACACGGTGGGCGGCGTGGTGCAGCCGGGCAAGGACATCGTCGAGATCGTGCCGCTGGACGACTCGCTGGTGCTCGACGCCCGCGTGCAGCCGCGCGACATCGCCTTCATCCATCCGGGCCAGAAGGCCAACGTCAAGTTCACGGCCTACGACTTCTCCATCTACGGCGGCCTGGACGCCACCGTGGAGAACATCAGCCCCGACACCGTGATCGACGAGAAGGGCAACGCCTACTACGTGGTGCGGGTGCGCACCCATCTGTCGAGCTTCGACGAGAAGCTGCCCATCATTCCCGGCATGACCGCCGAGGTGGATATCCTCACCGGCCAGAAAACCGTGCTGTCGTATTTGTTGAAGCCGGTTCTCAAAGTCAAGTCATACGCGTTGCGCGAGCGTTGAGAATCTGCCAATTAATGCGCAGATGGCGCGCCCTGCATTTGGATGCGCGGGATCTGTAACCTTCTTCACGTTTCCAACGCGTCCGCACTATCCAGGTTCCCCGACAGCGGCCTGTGATCCAGGTCACGGAAATCGCCACAAACCGCCCTTATAAGAATTTGGCATTCCCCGGATAATTACCTCCAACTGTTACAGAACACCCGGCCGTGGTGCGTCCAGAAAAGGCGAATGAATTCAATTCATCGGCCGAACAAGACGTAGCGCCGGGTTTCCGTGACCCGCCCCCATTTGGAGTATCCAGGCATGTCGTCTTCGTCCCCGCTGAATTCCCCCCTGCAAGACGCCGTTCCCGGCCACAACGCCAAGTCCGGCGTGGGCGCGCTGCAGCACGCGGCGGGGGTCAGGCACGGGGAACACGCCTACATCGAACGCGGCTACGTGCCCGTGCGCCAGCTCACCGGCAAGGTGGTCGGCGTGTGGGGCGACGCGCACATCCGGCTGCTCAACGGCGACGTGGTGCCGCTGCACGTGGGCGACGTGGTGCACAAGGGCGAGGTCGTCCTCACCGCGCAGGACGGCATCATCCAGATCGAGGCCTCGCGCACGCTGCTGGCCGACGGCACGGCCGGCGACGACGTCGAACGCATCATCTCGCAAGTGAACCAGGGTGATGCCGACGTGGTGCCTGCCGCCGGCCCCAACAGCGGCGGCGCCGCCGGCAGCCTCGGAGAAGGCCTGCGCGTGGGCCGCGACGCCGAGGCGGTGACGCCCGCGTCGCTCGACGCCAACCCGCTCGCCACGCCCACGGCCACCCCCCAGCCGCAGGCGGTGAGCCCGCTGGTGTCGCCCCCTCAGGCCAACCCCGACACCGAGACCACCGCGTCCAACACGCCCGTCGTGTTCGACCCGCGCAGCAACGATTCGTCGACCACGGCCATCACTATCGTCGCGGTCGCCGGCCACCCGATCGACGTCAACACGCCTGTGACGCTGCCGCAGGGCACGGTCACGATGAATCCGGACGGCACGCTGACGTTCACGCCCAATCACGACGTGTCCGGCTCCATCAGCTTCAGCTATACCGAGAGCAACGGCAGCGCCACGACGTCCACCTCCACGGTCACCGTCACCGTCACGCCGACGTCCGACCACATCCCCACGGCCGTCGACGACACGTTCTCGGGCCACGAAAACGCCGTCATCAACGGCAACGTCGCCACCAACGACACGCCGTCGGTCGACGGCGGCAACCACTGGCAACTGGCCACCGGCACCGCGCACGGCACCGTCACGCTCAATACCGACGGCACGTTCCGCTACACGCCCGCCGCCAACTACAGCGGCCCCGATTCGTTCACGTACAGCGTGACCGACGCCGACGGCTCCACGTCGACCGCCACCGTCACGCTCAACGTGGCCCCGGTGCCGCTCGCGGCCGACGACACGATCGCCGCCCGGCAGAACACCCCCGCCACGGGCACCCTGGCCGCCAACGACACCCCTGCCGCGGGCGAGACCAACACCTGGGCCGTGGCCACGCCGCCGGCGCACGGCCAGGTCACCGTCAACGCCGATGGCACCTTCACGTATGTGCCTGCCGCCAACTACAGCGGCTCGGACGTGTTCACCTACACGATCACCGCCGCCGACGGGTCCACGGGAACGGGCACCCCCCCCGTCCGTGGGGGCCGGGGCCGCTGGCCC
>JACMOG010000480.1 GCA_014378125.1 Vitreoscilla sp.
GGGCTGCTGCTGGCCGACTTCCATTGCGTCTGGTTCGGGGTCGCCGCGCTCATGGCGCTGGCGGCCGTCGACGCGTTGAGGCTACCTCGCGGGGCGGGATCGGCGATGTCGGCGCCGCGCTGAGATCGCGCAAGGCCTGCATCGGCCGTACGTATTCCCACGCCATTTGCGGACACCGCGTCGCACCCCGAACGCGTGATGGCGGCCGCCTCGACACTCGCCTAGATTCCTGATCTTTCAGGAGACATGCGATGACTTCGATACGCCACCCTCTATGGGCGCTGATTCTCGCCGCCAGCCCCGTACTCGCACTGGAGGCTTCCGACCCGCGCACCTGCGCGGTCGGCGATATCGGATGCGAGAGCGGCTTCAACGCGCCACCTCCGCTGGGCACCGACAAGGACACTCGCGTCGACCCCGAGCGCGCGGCGAAGGGACGCCAGAAGAACCTGCCCGTGGTCTTCGGGCCTGCCGGCGGCACGATGCGTGGAACCCAACTGCAGCCCGGCGCCGCGCTGTACGGCCGCTCCAACGACTACCTGCGGTCGAGCAACGTCATGTTCAGGATGCAGAGCGACTGCAACCTGGTGGCCTATCAATATCCCACCGATCCTGTCTGGGCATCGCACACAGACAAAAAGGGCAGCGATTGTCGTGCCGTGATGCAGGCGGATGGCAACCTGGTTGTCTACACCGGCGCGGGCAAGGCGCTGTGGGCCAGCGCCAGCACCCGCTACCCCGGCAGCCGGCTGGCGGTGCAGGACGACGGCAACGTGGTGATCTACACCGGCACGCAACCGCGTTGGGCCACCAACACAGTGATCCGGCACTAACTCAACCGTCCCCCGGTCGCGCAGGTTGCCGCGCAACGCTGCGGATGGGCTGATACTGCGGAATCAGTCCACCTCTTTCCAAAGGCACATGCCTTGCGACACCTTCCGATGCCGCCCGGCGCGACCCCGCTCTCCCTTCCGGTGATCGGCCTGGGTACCTGGCGCTTCGGCGAATCGCGCGCCACGCGTGCGCGCGAGATCGCTGCCGTGCGGGTTGCGCTCGAACTGGGCTACCGGCTTATCGATACAGCCGAGATGTATGGCGAGGGCGGCGCGGAGGAGGTGGTCGGCGCCGCGCTGGGCGAGGCCTTCCGGGCGGGCGACGTGCGACGCGAGGACGTGGTGGTGGTGAGCAAGGTGTACCCCCGGAACGCCAGCCGGTCCGGTGTGCGTGAGGCCTGCGATCGCAGCCGGCATCGACTGGGCCTCGATGCGATCGACGTCTACCTGCTGCACTGGAGGGGCGAGGGGCCGCTGGCCGATACCGTCGCGGGCATGCGCGCGCTGGCCGCCGCGGGCCAGATCGGGCGCTGGGGCGTTAGCAACTTCGATGTCGACGACATGAACGAGGTCACCGCGGTCGAAGAGGGCTGCGCGCTCGACCAAGTCTGGTACTCGCTCGGCGAGCGAGGGCCCGAGTTCGCGCTGCTGCCATGGCTGCGCGAGCGGGGCATGCCCTTGATGGCCTACAGCCCCATCGACCAGGGACGCGCCGCCGCGGATCCTGTGCTCGGGAAAATCGCTGCCGAGCGCAGGCTGACGGCGGTGCAGGTGGCGCTCGCACGCCTGCTTGCCGAGCCCGGCGTGGTGGCGATCCCGAAGGCCTCGTCCGAGGCCCACCTCCGCGAGAACCTGCAGGCGGCCGAGCTCCAGTTGAGCACTGAGGAATTGCGTTCGATCGATGGCCGCTTCCCACGACCGAGCCGCAAGGCGCCCCTCGCGATGAATTGAGCCGCGGCGGGTCGGCCTGTGCTTGCCGACCCACGCTGTCGAGATTTCCCGACACCTGCCGAGCATCCCGAGCGTGCGATCGGTCACGCGAACTGCCGAAAATCACGGAATGAGCGAGGCCATCACCAGCAGCCAGCTGTCCATCCTTCACGTGCTCCGCGATGGCGAAGATCCAATGCGCCTGGCCTGCCCGGAGCAACGGATCTTCGTGGAGATCGATCTGGCGCAACTCGCGGCGTGGGGCCTGATCGAGCGTCGCGGCTCGGTCAGCGCGCTCACGCTCGCCGGACTGGACGTGCTGTCCGAGCCCGGCAATTCGCAACCGATGTCGCTCGACGACATGGAGCGGTATTCGCGCCCTTCGCGCCACTGAGCGGCGCCGGGGCGGCTGGCCTACTTGGAGAACATGCCCGAGATGCGCTGCCCGATGCGCTGGAAGAACCCGGCGCGCTCCACCGCCGCGAGCGCGACGATCGGCGCCTCGCCCAGCGGCTTGCCGCCGGCCGTGGCCATCACCTTGCCGATGACCGCGCCCTTGGCGATGGGCGCCTCGATGTCGGGGTTGAGCGCGACCGTGGTCTGCACCGTGCCCCCCTGCCCCTTGGGCACCACCAGCGTCCACGCCTGCGCGACGCCGGCCGTGACGGTAGGCACCACGCCGTACTTCACCTTGGCGGTGGCCAACGTGGCGCCGGCCTGCACCGGGGTGGCCTCCTCGAAGTTGCCGTAGCCCCAGTTGAACAGCACGCGCGTCTGGTCGGCGCGCGCCTGGGCGCTGCTCGCGTTCATGATCACCGAGATCAGGCGCATGCCGTTGCGCTTGGCCGACGCCGTCAGGCAGAAGCCGGCCTCGTCGGTGTGGCCGGTCTTCAGGCCGTCGACGGTGGGGTCGGTGTAGAGCAGCGCGTTGCGGTTGCCCTGCTTGATGCCGTTGTACGTGAACTCGTGTTCAGAGTAGATGGGGTAGTACTCGGCGCTGTTGGTGATGATGGCCTTGGCCAGCACGGCCAGGTCGCGCGCGGAGGCCTTGTGGTTGGGGTCGGGCAGGCCGGCCGAGTTCTCGAAGTGGGTCTTCGTCATCCCCAGCTTCGCGGCTTCGGCGTTCATCATGGCCGCGAAGCCCGATTCGGAGCCGCCCACGTGCTCGGCCAGCGCCTTCGAGGCGTCGTTGCCGCTGTCGATGATGACGCCGCGCAACATGTCCATCAGCGGCACCTGGGCGTTGAGCGGCACGAACATGCAGCTGTCGCCGTCCTTGCCGCCCTTGCACCAGGCGCTCAGCGACATCGTGACGGGCTCGGTGGGCTTCAGCTTGCCCGACTTCAGGCCCTGCTCCACCAGGTAGCTGGTCATCATCTTGGTGAGCGAGGCCGGCGGCAGCGGCTCGTCGGGGTTGGACGACGCCAGGATCTGCCCGGTGTTGAAGTCCATCAGAACCCAGGCCTTGTTCTCGAGGACGGGCACGGAGCGGCCGTTGGCGTCGGTGGTGGTCGCCGTTTCGGCGGCGGCCTTGGACGCTGCCTTGTGCGCGGCCGCGTGCGGCTTGGGCTTGGGCTTGGGATCCGGCGCGGCGGCGGGCGTCGCGGGCCGGGCGGCGGGCGGCGCGGCGGCGACGAGAGAGGGAAGCAGGCGGGCGGTGCGGAGGCGGAGGGTCATGGAGGGTGCTTCGGCAAGAAGCCGGCAGGCGGCTCGCGGCGAGGCCGGAGCGCGGGGAATTGGAGTGGCGACCCTGGGACTGCTCGACAGAGAGAAGGTTCCAGGCGCCATGCCGATTGTGACGGATTCGACGGGCCGGACCGAGGCCGACATCGCCGGCCCGCGCGGCGCGGGCTACCGCCGGATCCGGGGGCCCACTGTCCGGGATGCGGAATTGCCAATCATCGATATGACCAGAGTTCTCGTCACCGATGACAACCATGACCACGCCGACAGCCTCGCGTCCCTGCTCACCATGATGGGCCACGAGGCGGCTACGGCCTACGATGGCCGACAGGCCGTCGCGGCCGCGGCGAGGATTCACCCCGAGGTCGTGATTCTCGATATCCACATGCCCAACCTGGACGGCTACGGCGCGGCGCGGGCGATGCGCCAGGTCGACCCCGATCCGCCTCCCCTGCTGGTGGCGATGACCGCGATCGGCGGCGAAGTCGCGAGGCGACAGGCAATGGAGGCGGGCTTCAACATCCACCTGACGAAGCCCGTCGACCTGGACAGCGTCCTGGCCATCGTCGAGAAGGCCGCCCACGGTCATTGAGCAGGGCGATCCCACGCGTCCTCTCCCGACCAGGGAACGTCGGCGCGTAGACTAAGGCATCGCGAGCAAGCCTCCCGGCCGCTCCGGATTCTCGAGGGCACTCTCCATGATCAAAGTCAGCGTCATGTACCCGAACACCCCCGGCGCGAGGTTCGACCACGCCTACTACCGCGACCAGCACATGCCGTTGGTGAAGCGCTTGATGGGCGACACGTGCCTGTTCTACACGGTGGACAAGGGGCTGGCCGGCGGCGCCCCCGGCCAGCCGGCACCCTACGTCGGCATGTGCCACATCTACAGCGACACGGTGGAGTCGTTCCAGGCCGGCTTCGGCCCGCACGCGAAAGAGATCCTGGCCGACATCGCGAACTACACGGATCTCGCGCCGGTGATGCAGTTCAGCGAAGTGGTGGTCGGGCAAGAGCCTCAGCCTTGAATTGCCGCGCGCGCCGCATCCAGCCACACAGGATCCGGCGCGCGCGCGTGCTGCATCGACATCGCGTGGATGAGCTTGATCACGTGATCGTCGTCGCTCGCGCAGGCGGCACGGCGTACGTCGGCCCAGGTCAGCGCGGTGGAGACGTCTCGCTGCAGCGGCATCGCGCGCGCGGAGATGCTCGCCGCGGCCACGGCGTGCAGCAAGGGCCTCCATGCGGCGGCCTGCGTGGGCAGCCAGGGCGCGAGCACCTGTGCGGCGCGCGACGCGGTGGACATGTGCAGCCCGGTGAAGTTGCCGGTGGCCGCGTAGCGCGCCACCGCCGCCTTCGGGAGCGCGGCCA